>JAGBGV010000287.1 GCA_017935805.1 Clostridia bacterium
ACAATAAGCTCTGCCATGTAGAAATACACAGCAGAGCTTTTCTTTTGTTTATTGGGTTATGCTTCAACACCTGCATATGCGAGGAGGATCTTTTCGCCCTCAGCACACCAGAGATCACCTGCAGCCTTGCAAGCCGCGTCAAGGTCAGCATAGAGCTTGCCGAGATCTGTACCTGCGTTTTCTTCTGCAGCCTTGCCGAAGTCTTCAATAGCGGTGAGAGGAAGTTCTACGTGAGTGTAGATCAGCTTCTTTGCACCCTTGATCTTGGGAAGGTTGAGTGTTGTTTCAGCGCACGCATTGAGACCGCCGATATGTGTGATCATTCCTGCGGGATTGATGAGCTTCTTCTCCATGAGGGAGATAGATTCTCTCATGTCATCTGTGTTACCGCCGGATGTACCAACGATGTGAGTTGCACCGTAGTGAACGTTATAGAAGTTGAACATTGCGGAGAATTCTGGGTTTGTAGGACCTGCGAAGAAGTTAAGGCATCCGTCACGGGACAGAAGTGCGTCACCCATTTCAACTACAGGCTTTACAGGAGCATAAACGAATACATCGTTGTAGCCTTCGCCGTCTGTAAGAGAACGGAGGTATTCAACGGGATTCTCAATTGCACCTGTGTTGATGTAACGGAGATCAACACCGTATTTCTTTGCATCTTCGGGAGTTACGAGCTGAGCAGCACGGGAAAGTCTTGCGTCGTCAAGGTCAGTTACAACAAGAAGCTTCGGAGGGTTACCGCCGTGAACAGCGTAGTCAATGCATCCGAGACCCATAGGACCTGCGCCTGCAAGGATAGCCATATTACCGCCGGCTACTGTACCCATATCGTGCTTGTAAACGCCGGGCTTTGTGTGATAGTTAGCGTGGAAACCGCCAACGATGCAGGACATAGGTTCTGCAAGGCTTCCGTAGAAGTATGCGTCACCGTCGAAAGGAAGGAGGCAATCTGTCAGCATTACTTCCTCGGGAAGAATAACGTACTGGGATGCGCCGCCGCAATACTTGTAGGAGTATCCGGGAGCCGCAAGAGAGCCCTTGTAGTTCATAGCGGGCTGGATAACGAACTTATCGCCTGCCTTGAACTTGTCCGCCCACTTTGCGCCTATCTTGATAAGCTTACCGCAGAATTCGTGGCCGATGATAATGGGGTTTTCAGCAACATCGTCGGGAACTCTCTTGTGGTTGGGACCCTGGCTTGCTGCCTTGTAAGAGGACATGCAAACACTGTCGGAGATAACCTCTGCAAGGATCTCGCCGTCAGTGATTTCGGGAAGCTCGAACTCTTCCATACGGAGGTCGTTTACGCCGTAAAGTCTAACTGCTTTTGTTTTCATTATGCTTTCTCCTTGTATTTAATCTATTTTTTTATCTTCTTTTAAGTTCGGTAAATCCGATCTTGCGGCGCACCTTGGACATTGTTCTCTGTGCGTCACGGGCGGCAGATTCGGCACCCTTATACATTATATCTTCAAGGTAAGCCTTGTCGTTCATAAGGCGAGCAAATTCTGCCTGTACGGGAGCAAGTGCATCAGCACAGGTCTCACCAACCGCCATCTTGAAGTCGCCGTATCCCTTACCGTCGAACTCGCGCTCGATCTCGTCCATTGTCTTGCCTGTGAATGCGCTGTAGATGGACATCAGATTCATGATACCGTCCTTACCCTCGCGGTAAACGATTTCGCTGCCGGAGTCGGTAACTGCTCTCTTGAACTTGCGGATGATCGCATCACGGGGATCAAGAATTCTGACAACTGCATTTTCATTCTCATCAGACTTGGACATCTTCTTTGTGGGGTCAGCAAGAGACATGATCTTTGCGCTTGTCTTTGCAATATAGGGATCGGGCACAACAAATGTGTCTCCGTAGACCTGATTGAATCTTGCTGCAACGTCGCGTGCAAGCTCCAGATGCTGCTTCTGGTCAGCACCAACGGGAACAAGGTCAGTCTGATACAAGAGAATATCAGCTGCCATAAGAGCAGGATATGTAAACAGACCTGCATTGATGTTGTCAGCATTCTTCTGTGACTTGTCCTTGAACTGTGTCATTCTTGAAAGCTCACCGAACATAGTGTAGCAGTCAAGGATCCAGCCAAGCTCTGCATGAGCGGAAACATGGCTCTGAACATACAGAGTGTTCTTTTCGGGATCAAGACCGCAGGCAATATAAAGCGCGAGAGTTTCATACGTTCTGCGGCGAAGATCTGCGGGAACCTGTCTAACAGTAATTGCGTGTTCATCAACTACGCAGTAGTAGCAGTGGTATTCTTCTGAAAAATCTGCGAAATTGCGTATTGCTCCGAGATAGTTTCCGATGGTAAGAACGCCTGAGGGCTGAACACCGGAGAATACGACTTTTTTATCCTTGTACATGTCTAAAAGTTCCTTACAGTCAATATTTTTTCTATTATATCATAATTATACTCTCAAACATAGAATAAGTCAATAAACCTTTTCGAAATAGTTCTACTAAGACGTAAAGTTTGAGTATTTTGTCACACTTATACCTTGAATTATTTATATCTGTCTGCTATAATTACTGATATAAATCGAGTAAACTCCAATATCGAGGTACACATGGAAGATAATAAAGATAAGATAGACAACTTATCCCCCGAAAACGAGCTTGAGTCCAATGCTGCACGCAGAATGAGGATGCGCGGCGAGGATATGGGAGAGGATGTAAAAACCGATGACATTCAGGTAAACCCTCTTGCAAATTTCTGGTATCACAACAAGGTGTGGATCATCATAGCGGCAGTATTCACCTTTGTAATATCCGTTGCTGTGACACAGTATGCAAAGCAAAGCAATCCAGATATATTCATCATCTACGGCGGTCCGGAGCACATCACCGCCAACGAAGCCAAATCCTTCGCAGGGCTTCTCGAGGACATGATGGACGACTACAACGGCGACGGAAAGAAGCTGTGTCAGATCAATGAATTCGTGTTCATGACCCCCGAGCAGGTTGACAAGATCACCTCAACTCCCAACGCAGACGGCGAGGATGTTGTGGTAAACCTGAACACCAACCTTGAAACATACAACAGGTACTCTAATGAGATATTCGGCGGAGAGTCGATCATCTGCATCCTCGGTGAGCATCAGTATGAGGAGGTAAAAAACGCAGGCGGTCTGCTTCCCCTCTCAGAGCTGTTTGACGAGTCACCGCAGGGAGCAATTGACGAGTTTGGCATACGTCTGAAGGACACACAGCTTTACGCATACTCCCCCGCCGCACGAATATTCCCCGAGGACGCAGTTATAGCAATAAGAAAGCTCTCTACTATGTCTGCTCTAACAGGCAAGAAAAAAGCAGAAGTACTCCATGGATATGCCCGCGATCTTTTTGTTAAGGTAGTCAGCTTTGAATTCCTCGATGACATTCCGACAGATTAAACTTGAAACTGAATAACAAAAAATGAGGCACTTTTCGGTGTCTCATTTCTTTATTATTAGGCTGTCCAAATACTCTCTTACGTCAAACGAATCAAGCACGGAGTCTTTTTTCAGATACAGCGGGTGATGCGGATGCCCACCGACCTTGGATCTCGCACCGCTTGTAAACCATTTTGCCCCGTGACGCTCACCTATCTCTATCATATCAGCCACACAGTCCGGCAAATACAGTCTCTTGTTAATGATCGTACCCCAAGCCGCCCAGATATGAGGATTCTCGGAGAGCGACAAAACATATTCAAACGCCCGCATATTCTCTCGGTGCAGCAGCAGATTCAGTTCTTTTTCCATGTGATCCGGATCAGTTGCCCTTTGCGCGTACACGTTGAACATAATAAAGCTGTCATATCCGTTTCCGAGAGCAATTCTTTCTACAGACTTGAGTGTATTATCAAGATCATCCGGCCGCGCGGTGGATGGGTTGATACCTATTGTCACAAGAGGACGTTTTCCTCTCGTGCCGAGTATGTAACGGTATTCGGAATAGAAATCCGGCACATACAGCCATTTTTCTCTATCATAGTCACATTCATCCGACGGGCACATCGCCTCGTCAAAAGTAAGCACGCTGATCTTGTCTGTAGTAGAAGACGGAATATGCGGCATAGCTCTCCCCTGCTCTTTCATAGAATCATAGTAAGATAATTATATAGCAATATTCACAGGATTTCAACCGCGCCCACGCCAAATTTGCCTCATTTTTAGGTAATATTCATTAAAAATTCAAATTTTGACAAAAAACTCCGAGTTTTCACTTGCGCTTTTCTTCGGACTGTGGTATAATCATTGGTGTGAATGGTTAAAAAAATTGAACTTTCCCGATAATCTTAATATAATGGGAGCAAGCTTATGAGCAGAAAAGAAAAAGAATACCGCAAAGTTAAAGGCATACCCCCGATGGAAAAAATCGTTCCTTTTATCATGGTTAACCGAAACGGCGCGTGCAACCTTGTAAAGGACAGCTTTGAATGCTCCAAGGTGGAGAAATACATCAAGGAAAAGCAAGCTGAAGGCATGACCAACATCAGCATCATGCACGTAATGATAGCAGCATACATCCGCATAGTGTCGCAGCGCCCCGCACTCAACCGCTTCATCAGAGGTCAGCGCGTCTGGACGAGAAAAAATGTTGAGGTTGCCCTCACGATCAAGCAGGAAATGACTCTTGATGCTCCTGACACCTGCGTTAAGATCACACTTCCTAAATCAGCAACCATCAAGGAAGTTTATGAAGCTCTCAACAAGGAGATCGTAGGTTTCCGCGAGAATCCCGACAATGATTTCGAAAACATCGTAAAGATCCTCGCAAGCATTCCGAGACTTCTTATGAAGTTCCTCATTCATTTACTCAAAACCCTGGACTACTTTAACCTCCTTCCGAAGTTCCTATTGGAGATCAGTCCTTTCCATTGCTCCTACTACATTACATCCATGGGCTCTCTCGGGATCCCGCCCATCTACCATCATCTGTACGACTTTGGTACCTGCCCTGTTTTCTGTGCCTTCGGTACAAAGCGCAGAGCATACGAGATGGATGCAGAGGGTGCTGTAAAGAAAAAGAGCTATATCGACTTTACATATGTTCTTGATGAGAGAATCTGTGACGGTTACTACTACGCATCTGCCCTCAAGATTCTCAAGAACATTATGAAGAATCCCTGGCAGCTTGACGAAACAGTTGAGGTCGTTGAGGACATCGAATAACATATTACAAAAAAGAAAGAGCTTTCGCCGTTTTGGTAAAAGCTCTTTTTGTTATGCATTTTTTATTTTTTGTCTTTCTTCTTTTTTTTCTTGAACAGTGCGATGATCTTTTTCACACCGTTCTCAATCTTTTTGTAGATCCTCTCGAAGAACGAGGGCTTGTGATCCTTGTTTTCGTCGGGAATATCAACACCTGCACGAAGCTTGTCCTCGGGAATTCCTTTCTGATCAAGACGGTGATATACTGCACCGCGAATAATTGTGTAAAGCACAGAGAAGAACGGAATGAACAGTACCATACCAAAGATTCCCCACAAGCTACCACCGACGATAACCGCCGCGAATGTCCAAATTGCAGGAAGTCCAACAGATCCGCCAACTACTCTCGGGTATACAACGTGGTTGTCTATCTGCTGAACCACAATGAACAGCACCACAAACCAAACAGCCTTCATGGGATTGTCAATTATCATAAGCAGCACACCGAACGCGCCGCCGATGAATGCACCGACATACGGAATGATAGCAGTGACAATTATCATGGAGGAGATCGGAAGAGCATATGGGAAGCCGAAAATAGTCATGGCAATGAAGCACATTATACCGAGGATAATAGCATCAAGACACTGACCGGAAATAAATCCCGAGAATGTCCGCACGGTAAGCCTGCCTATTTCAATTGCTCTGTCAACGATAGATTCCTTAACGTAAGCGTATGCCAGCTTCTTGCCCTGAATGCTGAGGGATCTCTTGTTTGCCAGAACATATACAGCAAAGATAATTGATGTTACCGCGGTAAATGTTCCTGTAAGTACAGTAGAAGCGCTTGACACTACTGTATTGAGGATGTTCATTACTTCTCCGGAGAACTGGGTAATAAGCTGACTTATATTAATTTCCGACAGCCATTCAACAATGGGCTCGGTATCAACACCGTATTCCTCTATCTTATCAAGCCATGTGTACAGCTGTGGCAGACCTTCCTGTATCTTTATTACTATATCGCCAATTGACTCAATAAGCTGAGGGATGATGGAATCTGCAATGATATAAATCAGCAAAACAGCAGCGAGAAGGCTGAGTACAAGAGAAGATATCTCAATGGCTCTGTAGCGTATCTTCACCTTGAGCTTCGTACAGGCAAAGGTAATAAACCGGGATATCGCCATCATAAGCGTGTTGAATATCATGGCAAGAAGTGCACCGATAAGCAGCGGCTTGAGAAGTATGAATACATACTTTACAGCTGCAAAAAGTACCGCAAGGTGGTTAAGAGTAACATACAAAAGTATGCCTATTACGACCAGCTTTACCGCTGAAATAAAAAACTCCGATTCTTTCTTCTTCATTTTGGGAGAACTGCTCTGTTCTGTTTCAGGTTCATGATTAAGATCACGGTTGTCCTTATCCATAAGCACTCCTTCATAATCAGTCTATCCCGTCAGGGCTCAAGACTTTTCATATTTTACCTTATTATAGCATAAATATTCTTCGCAGTAAACTGTTTTAATCAAATGTTAATGTAAAATTTGTGTGATTTTTCACTGAATCGACCGAAAACTTCACAACAAATGAAAATGGCATCCGATTTCTCGAATGCCGTCTTTTCAAGCTAATACCCGGATTCGAACCGGGGACCTCATCCTTACCAAGGATG
>JAGBGV010000288.1 GCA_017935805.1 Clostridia bacterium
GACAGCTCCCTCCCGGAAGGAGCCTTTTTCTGTCCAAATTTGCTCGTAAATTTTCTCCTCATCGGCAATAGCCTCCAATGAACCACGCGACTATCGCGTGGTTTTCGGTATACAAAAAACAAGAATACGGCATATCTCTTGCGAAATATACCGTATTCTTGCAAAACTGTCCTTCCGAACGACGAGCGTCTCGGGGCAGTTTTTTATTTATTACAAAAAAACGTAAATAATTTTGAAATAAAAGTGGATTTTTACCGTCTGTTGTGATATACTGTATAATGAGTATTTATATAGCAAATATAATGTTAGATTTTTCATATATCGAGTATTTTGGGGAACTTTATGACTAAACGCAACGTCTTTTATATAGTTGCGCTGATAATGGTATCCATACTTATGGCGGCTACTGTTTTTGGCGCGGATGCCGACTATTCTTCCACTTCAGTCACTTCTGTAGGATTTTCTAATCCGGGTCTTATGAATGACGGCAGTGAACGTGATTATTCGGCTTCCTTTGGAGAATCATCTATTACTGTTACAAGAAATAATGGTATCTCTTCCCTGTATGTTGTTTTTGACAGACTCCCGCCTGTTTGGACATTGACCGATTCATCAACCGGTGAGAGCAGAACTTGCGGAACATACACTTTTCTTCATGAGTATGTAGATGTTGAGGCTTTGTTTGGATACTGTCCTACCCAAGTTGAATTATCATTCACCGAAGGTGTTTCTGTTGCTGAGATCTACGGATTTGGCGAAGGCGAATTACCAAAATGGGTTCAGATATGGGAGCCTGCTCTTTCCGAGGCTGATCTTTTGATGATCTCCTCACACTCTGATGACGAGCAATTGTTTTTTGCTGGAGTTCTTCCCTATTATGCAGGTGAGCTTGGTCTGCGTGTACAGGTAGCATACGTTGTTAATCACTTTGACACACGGATGAGACCTCATGAACAGCTTGACGGGCTATGGGAAGTCGGCGTGCGTAATTATCCAATAATTCCTGAATTTCCTGACCTGTATTCCGAATCACTTAACGGTGCTATATCCGCATTCGGAGGATATGGATATACGCTGGATGACTTTTCGGAGTATTTTACAGAAACGATTCGCCGCACCAAGCCTCTTGTTATTGTTACACACGACATAAATGGCGAATACGGTCATGGCACACATCTTCTTTGCGTTGAGGCCTTGAGAAATTGCCTGAACAAGACTTCCGATCCAACATATTTCCAGGAAAGTGCGTCGCAATTTGGTGTATGGGATGTTGAGAAAGTGTATCTGCATCTGTACGGCGAGAATCAAATTGTCATGGATTTTGATAAGCCCCTTGAGAAGTTTGGCGGTAAGACTGCATTTCAGGTAACTCAGGACGGATTCAGACACCATTCGTCGCAGCATTGGACATGGTTCTATAAGTGGATATACGGGCAAAACGGCAACATAACCAAAGCAACAGAAATTACCACTTACTCGCCTATCTACTACGGTTTATACAGGACAACAGTCGGCTACGATGTTGTGGGTGGAGATTTCTTCGAGAATGTTAAAACATATTCTGTTCGCGAAGCAGAAGCATTGATTCCGGAAACCGAAGCCCCGGAGACAGTTCTTGTTGAAACCGATGCTCCTTCTGAAACTGAAGAAATACCGATTGAGACCGATTCACCAAGCGATGACATTGATAAGAATGACCCAAATCTTCGCCCGTCAGACAAAAATGCAGTTAATCCAATTATCATCGTTGCAGTAGCAGCAATTCTGATGGTGGTTATACTAATTATATCTATTGTTATGCTGAAAATGCCCGGGAAGAAACGGAGGTACAGATGAGTTTATTAAATAAAGTAACTGTAGTAATACCCGCTTACAAACCAGACGAAAAGCTTTTGTCAACTCTTCGAGGAGTTATAAATGTTGGCTTCACAGACATAATCGTTGTGGACGACGGTGGCGGAGAAAAATATGCCCCTATATTCGATGAAGTGAAGGCAATTCCCGAGTGCACCGTGCTGCATCACGAAATAAACCGCGGAAAAGGTGCTGCACTGAAAACCGCCTTTTCCTATTACATAGGTAATCGAAAGGATTCTATTGGGCTTGTTACAGCGGACGCTGACGGTCAGCATTTGCCAAAGGACATTCGCGGATGTGCTGAAGACATGGCTGACAACGGCAGTGTAGTATTAGGCGTGCGAGATTTCTCACAGCCACATGTTCCAGCTCGCAGTAAAGCGGGCAACAGATTTACGTCCGGATTCTTCAAAGTATTCTTCGGCATGAAAATATCAGACACGCAAACTGGTCTCCGCGCAATTCCGAGAGAGTATGTTGAAGCTATATCTAAAGTTGATGGCGACAGATATGAATATGAGACTCACATGCTGTTTCTCATTGGTAAAGCCAAGATCCCGCTTTCGGAACACATTATTGATACCGTATACATTGACGACAACAGCTCATCTCATTTTAGAGTTGTGCGCGACAGTATTAGAATATACAAAATGGTCATTCTCTTTTTGTTAAGTTCAATTCTTTGCACCGCTGTCGATGCTGCAATGTTGAGTGTGTTTAACAATGTTTTCGAGGACTCCTTACAATTCTTTACTGCATTTCTTCTTACAGTCATTTCTGCTCGCGCTGTGTCAGGTGTCATAAATTATCTGATCAATTACTTTGTTGTTTTTAAGCGCGAGGGTGGATTCTCCTCAGCACTGAGGTATTTTGCTTTGGCATTGTCGCTTATTGCAGTTTCTGGTGGAATTGCGCTTGCGGTTGATTTGATCTTCTCTCAAGTATGGCTAACATGTGTGATTAAGGTGCTTATTTCACTACTGATGTTCCCAATTGTCTTCCGTTTGCAGCATAACTTTGTGTTTGGCGGGCAAATAAACAATAAATAAACCTTACATTAAAGGACTCAAAAATGAATACAAAACAGAAAATATCGTTCAAATTCAAATACCTCGTTTACGTGATGATCCTTATATGTCTTGCGCTTCTTGCTACTGCATATGTATGGATTCTCCTTAACGACTACGAAAACTCTCAGCCTGAAAAGCAGGTTGAAGCTGTTATCAATGACTTAAAGGCTGAAGCAGCCGATGGCTCGATCTGGAACAGTTATGCTTTCCCTGAGGCAACAACAAGCATTTATGAAGATATTGACCTCAGATCTATTCATCAGACTGAATTTGCTGAAGGTGATCTCACCTACAAACTCAAGCCGGGCACACTCGATGAGGACAGTCTTGTGTATATCATTATCAATGACAGTGATTCCGTTCTTGCGGAAGTAACGCTCAGAAGCCTTGGTGACCCTGTTACGAAGCTTGCTATCTTCCCTATTCAAAATTGGGAGATCGATAACGTTGAAATTTTTGCTGATCTCAAATCATACACAATTGATGCACCTGATGACTTTACTGTAACCGTTAATGGTATAACACTTGGCGAGGAACAAAAAGAAACGCTCAATGACGGTACTGTTAAATATACAGTTGATAATCTATTTGCTGTGCCGAACATTGTGATCACCTCTCCGGACGGTGAAATTGCCTCTCACAAAATTTCAGGAACTCGTGTAAAAACCGAGTATTACGATTACTCTCTCACGCTTCCTGCGTCTATTACCGTATATCTTAACGGCGAAGTTCATGTCGGAGAAGATTTGGGTGACGGAACTGTTCGGCATAAAATTCGCTCGCTGACTGAACCGGAGGTTGAGCTTGAGGATGAACTTGGAATCTTCCTTTCTTACACCGGAGGCAACACTCTTCCTTTAACTTATTGCCAGATTATTGCTGATGACACCTATACGTTATCAATCAACAACATCCCCTTCCCGGAATCAATGATGACGATCTCTGACAACCCCGATTATGAGCATCTTGAGGGATTTGTCGATGATCTGCCCAAAACTGTGACATATAATATTGCAGTGTTGATGGATGAAGCACCTATAGCTGCTACTGATGCAACAGGAAAAACAATATTCATCGACCCTTCTGTATATTCACGTGACCTCACATCAACTGCAACAGGAGCTTCCGTTCCCGAATCTATAGCTGCCGAGATTGACGTATTGGCTATTGCTAAAAAGTGGAGCTTGTTTATGTCAAAAGACCTTACCGGAGCAAACTACGGCTTCTGGGATCTGGCAAATCATCTTGTAAAAGGTTCCTACAGATATGACGTTGCTTATAAGTACGCTACAGGTATCGACATAACATTTACAAGTATTCATACCCTCAAAGATCCTGCATTCGCAAATGAAAACGTTACAAATTTCCGTTGGATCACTGATGATTGCTTTGCTGTGGACATAAGCTTTGATAAGCTCATGACACTTGGCGACGGTCGAGATCTTGTTGATACAATGAACAGTACCTTCTACTTCGCCAAGAATGCAAATACCGGAAACACATGGAAAATTCTCGAGATAAAGGAGATTGTTGAATAATGGACAGAACTAATAGAATTAACAGACCGTCTCCTAAAAAGAGAACTTCCGGAAAAGCTGTTATCGGAACAGTTTTGAAGGTCCTTGCAGTTATTCTTACAGCCATTGTAATTCTTGCTGTTACTCTCTTGATATCACTGAAAATGATATGCTCTACGATCTCCCCTGCCGCGCAAAGAATGTTCGTGACAACCATTCTTGAGACGGGACAGCTAAAGTTCCTTGCATCCTGGTTCTTGTCTCCCGATGAAATTCAGGCAATTGTTGACACAAACTCCATGGCTTCTTTTGATGAAGAGGTTGACGATAGTCTTATAAGTGTCGGCAGTTTTGGAAGCGTTGATATCGGCGGCGGAACTGTAACCGAAGAAAAGGATATCGAAGTAATTGAGATCTCCGGCTCAACTTATTATGCAAATCTTATTATTGTAAAAGACCCCTCAAGAGTAAGCGTTGCATCAATTTTCCCTTGGCGCGCTGAAGGTGTTACTCTTGATACCATTGTAAATGACGCAGGCGCAATCGCAGGTATCAATGGCGGTCTCTACAATTCTTATAATAACTCCGGCGGCACTCCTTACGGTGTTGTAGTAGCAAACGGTGAGGTCCAGCTTAATGAGCCAAATCAATGGCCCGGACTTGTTCTGATCGGTCTTACTGAAGATAACATTTTGCAGATAATCAATATTGACGGTATGACCAAGCAGCAAGTTTTAGATCTGATTGCTGAAAAGAAAATCAGAGATGCCGTAACTTTCCAGGAAGAAAACAGCGACATCAACAACCACTTTGTTCAGCTTGTAATTAACGGAGAAGCTCGCGAGCTCAACGGAAAAGGCAGTGGTCTGAATCCACGTACCGCTATCGGACAGCGTGCTGACGGTGCTCTGCTTCTTCTTGTAACTGACGGACGCGGTAAAGCAGGTCATCTTGGAGCATCTGCTTCTGATCTCATCAACATAATGTTGGAGTATGGTGCTGTCAACGCGGCAAACCTAGACGGCGGCTCCTCATCATGTATGTACTATGAGGGTGAATACCTCATGACAAGCGTTACTTTCTATTATTCCAACGCGTCATGGAAGCTTCCTCTCGCATTTGTAGTCAAATAAATTTATCAAAAAGCATCACATTTTCGTGGTGCTTTTTTCGATTTACCCTTGTAAAGCGTTTGAATATATGGTATAATTACTTATTATTCGGAATTTCACGAAAGGCCCTCTGTTATGAGAATTGCAGTAAAAATAGGTACATCAACAATCGCCCATCCTACGGGCAGACTAAATATAAAGCACGTCGAAGAATTATGTAAAGTAATTTCTGATCTAGCCAATGCAGGAAATGAGATCATTCTTATATCCTCCGGAGCGATCGGAATGGGTGTCGGCAAGCTAAATCTGAAAAGCAGACCAACAGATATTCCAACAAAGCAGGCGGCTGCCGCTGTCGGTCAGTGCGAGCTTATGTACGTTTATGATAATCTGTTTTCCGAGTACAACCATACAGTCGCGCAGATCCTTATTACCAATGCAGATATAGAACATTCCGTGCGCTTTGAAAATTTCAAAAATACAATGAACCGTCTGCTAGAGCTCGGTGCTATTCCGATCATTAACGAAAATGATACTACAGCAACAGACGAAATTGTAATAGGCGATAATGATACACTTGCTGCCATGGTTTCTGTAGCGGTTAATGCGGATTTGCTCGTTTTATTGTCAGACATCGATGGGCTTTACACGGCCGACCCTCATGTCGCAACTGACGCAAAATTGATCGACACAGTTGAAGAAATAACACCTGAGATTATTTCTCTTGCAGGTGGAAAAGGATCTGAACTTGGAACCGGTGGCATGACCACTAAACTTCGCGCAGCCCAAATATGTACCGAAGTAGGAACTGACATGATCATTGCCAACGGTTCAAAACCCTATTTGCTCTATGATATTGCTGAGGGTAAGCCGGTGGGTACAAAATTTCTCGGTAAGAAGTGAGGGTACATATGACTACAAAAGACATGTTAATTGCTGCTAAAAAGGCTGCTCCGTTTCTTGCAAGAGCTACAACAGAAATGAAGAACGCGGCTCTTCTCGCAATGGCTGATGCACTCATTGACAAAGCGGACTCTATTCTTGCGGCAAACAAAATTGATATAGAAAATGCTGAGGGACGTATTTCCCAGGTGATGATTGACAGGCTACGATTAAGCAGAGAACGAATTGAAGCAATGGCTCAGGGTATTCGAGATGTTGCCTCACTTCCCGACCCTGTCGGAATAAAGCTGAGTGAAACAACTCGTCCTAACGGGCTAAAGATAACAAAGGTCTCTGTGCCCCTCGGTGTTATTGCGATTATTTATGAAAGCAGACCTAATGTTACGTCTGATGCGGCAGCTCTGTGTATAAAGAGTGGTAATGCTTGTGTGCTTCGCGGTGGTAAGGAGGCCTTTAATTCCTCAAGTGCGATTGCCGATGCAATGAAGACAGGGCTTAAGAGCGCCGGTCTATCAGAAGATCTTTTATTCCTTGTGCAGGACACTACCAGAGCAAGTGCAAATGAGCTTATGACTGCAGTTGGCCTTGTTGATGCACTTATACCTCGCGGCGGTGCGGGACTTATCCGTGCTTGTATTGAGAACGCCAAGGTTCCATGTATTCAGACAGGTACAGGTATCTGTCATGTGTATGTTGACAAGGACGCAGATCTTAGCATGGCGCTTAATATCGTCGAGAATGCAAAGACAAGCAGACCGTCTGTTTGCAATGCTGCGGAATGTTGTCTCGTACACAAGGATGTTGCTGACAGATTCTTGCCTTTAATGTACGAGCGTTTGGTAACAGACCGTACAAACGCCGGCAAGACTGCTGTTGAACTTCGTGGGGATGATATTTCGGGCAAGATTATCGACGTAACTCCGGCTGGAGAAAGCGATTTCGATACAGAATTCCTCGATTATATACTTGCTGTTAA
>JAGBGV010000289.1 GCA_017935805.1 Clostridia bacterium
GAAGGAGCCTTTTTCTGTCCAAATTTGCTCGTAAATTTTCTCCTCATCGGCAATAGCCTCCAATGAACCACGCGACTATCGCGTGGTTTTCGGTATACAAAAATAGTGACTGAAGAATTATCCTCAGTCACTTTTCTTTTATTTTGCGTCGTACCAGCTTTCGCCAATTCCAAAGTCGGCTGTCAGAGGTACTGCCACCTTGACTGCGTTCTCCATTTCACGCACAAGTATTTCAGCGGCACGGTCAGCACAGTCAGCCTTCGCTTCAACAATAAGCTCGTCATGCACCTGCATTATCAGGCGTGCATCAAGTCCAGACTCTTTCAACGCTCGGCTGACGTTGATCATAGCAATCTTGATAACGTCTGCGGCAGTACCCTGAATAGGGCTGTTCATTGCAACGCGCTCACCAAACGCCTGGAGATTACGATTTTTTGATGAAAGCTCAGGTATATTTCTCCGTCTTCCAAAATGTGTAGTTGTATATCCAAGCTGCTTAGCGGAAGCAATAGTGTCTTTGAGGTACCTGTCAACGTCGCTGTATGTTGAAAGATAGTTCTCGATATATTCCTTAGCCATCTTTCGGGTGATCCCAAGGTCTTTTGCCAGTGAGAACTCGCCAATTCCGTAAACTATACCGAAGTTTACAGCTTTTGCACGTCTGCGAAGATCCGGTGTAACTTCATCCTCGCTTACCCCGAACACCTGCGCCGCCACGGATGTGTGAATATCTTCACCATTTATGAAAGCGTTCTGCATTGTTTTATCTCCGGACAATGCGGACAGTATTCTGAGCTCGATCTGCGAATAGTCAGCGTCAACAAGGACATAGCCGTCATCTGTAATGAAGTACTTACGCAGCTCTCTTCCAAGCTCGTCACGAACAGGAATATTTTGCAGATTCGGGTCGCTTGATGCAAGTCTGCCGGTAGCAGTGCCTGTTTGATTCAACTTTGTGTGGATACGTCCATTTTCATCTGCCTGCGCAATTAGCGGATCCCCATATGTGCTACGGAGCTTTGCGATCTTGCGGTACATGAGTATATCCCCAATTATTGTATGATACGGACGCAAAGATTCAAGAGTTTCAGCATCAGTTGAGTAACCGGTCTTTGTCTTCTTTCCGGCAGGAAGACCAATTTCGTCAAACAATACTTCGCCAAGCTGCTTCGGAGAGTTGATATTGAACTGATGACCTGCCTGCAACCAGATAGCGTCCATCAATGCGTTTTCTGTGAGAAGAAGTTCTTCTGAATAATGCTTGATTCCATCGGGGTCGATCTTGAAGCCTATCTCTTCCATCTCAGCAAGAACTGCGGAAAGCGGAATTTCAATATCGTGCATAAGATCGAGCATACCGTATTCAGTAAGCTGTTTCTCGGTTTCTTTGCTCAATTCATAGAGCGCGACTACAGATTCTGCAAGTGACTGAGGATTTGTTCCGATATATTTATCTGCTGTATCTGCAAGCGAATATTTGCTGCTGCCGGGGTTCAAGAGATATGCGGCAAGCATTGTGTCATACACACATTTGATACCGTCACCGCTGATGTGCAAAGCTCGCAGAAGAGACTTGTAGTCATGGCAAATGATCTCATTTGATCGAATAAAGCCGATAACCTCATCCGACGCAACGTTTTTACAAAGTTTAACTTTTCCTTCGCCTGTATATGCGGCAAATCCTTCTTCACTTGTCAATATAGCAACCGGTCTGTCAAAATGAAGCTCTGCAAGTGATGAAATTTCATCAACATCGGCGGTTTTGGCTTCAGTTTTTGTTTGAGCATCAGCGTGAACAGTTTCCGCCACCCCGAATTTACGTGCCATTCCCGAGAATTCAAGCTCATCACAAAGTGCGGCAAAATCGGCTGTGCTTATTTCCCGGCGAGTAAATAGCTCGTCAGCAGTACAGCAAATGGGTGCTTCGCGTAGAATTGTTGCAAGACGGCGTGACATGAATGCAGAATCCTTGCCGTCTGTCAGCTTTGCAATAACTGATTTCGTTTGGCCGAATTTTTCAATGTCTGAATATATAGCTTCAAGACTGCCAGCTTCTTTGATAAGCTTCAGAGCAGTTTTCTCTCCGATACCCGTAACTCCGGGAATATTATCGGATGAGTCACCCATCAGCGCCTTAACGTCGATGAACTGCTCAGGAGAAATTCCGTATTCTTCAAAGAATCCCTGTCTGTCAAAATATATATCCTCTTTGGTCTTCTCAAGAACGACTGTTGTTTTGTCGGAAATCAACTGAAGTGAGTCACGGTCACCGGTAAGGATATATGACTGAATCTCTCCCGTTTTGTCAGCCATAGTAACTGATGTGCCTATAACGTCATCCGCTTCAAACCCCGGACATTCGATCACCTTGAATCCAAGTGCTGCCGCGGCTCTTTTGGCGTATGGCATTTGTGCTCTGAGATCATCCGGCATTCCTTTTCTTGTGCCTTTGTACTCAGCATATTCTTCATGTCTGAATGTGGGATGATGCACATCAAAAGCACAGGCTATATAGTCAGGTTTTATTACATCAAGATGCTTTTTGATTATGTTGAGAAATCCGTAAATTGCGTTTGTAGGAATACCCGACTTAGTTGAAAGCGGTCGTATAGCGTAAAACGCACGATTTATTATACTATTTCCGTCGAGTATGAGAAACTTTTTCATACGTTACCTCTCGGTCTTTTAGTTACTTGAATATTATAACACATAATTAAGTAAAATTAAATAGGCAATATAGAAAAAACCGCAGAGAATAATTATCCCTACGGTAAATTAATATTAAGCTAACTGTTCCCTAAGTGTGTTGAAGATCTTCTTCTCTTCTCTGGAAATTTTCACTTGCGTGAGTCCAAGTGCATCTGCTGTTTGCTGCTGAGAATAATCCTCAAAATATCTTAAGCTGATTATTTGTCTCCAGAGTGGAGGAAGCTTGTTTATAGTCTCTCCCAGTGCTACACTTTCAATCATTCTTCCGAGTGCATCATCACTGCATGGGATCACATCCTCGAGTGAGAAGTCATCATCTCCGATCACCTCATGAAGAGATCTGACAGGTGAGGTTGAATCCAGTGCTGTTACTGCCTCTTCAACTGTTACTCCGACCTTCTCTGCAAGATAATCGATGCGCGGCTCAACACCATTTTCCGCTATATACTTTTCCCTCTCGTGCATAATTGTTGCGCCGAGTCTTTTCTGGATTCTGCTGACCTTTATAACACCGTCATCCCGTAAGAATCTGCGTATCTCTCCAATAATCAGAGGAACAGCATATGTTGAGAATGCGAATCCACGTGACAGATCAAAGCTGCGAATTGCTTTAAGCAGTCCTATAGAGCCTATCTGCACAAGATCTTCGAAATCCGTCCCTCTGCCGCGAAATCTGTAAGCAAGGCCGTTGACAAGTCCGCTGTTAAGCTCCATTAGTCTCGCTTCCGCTGTCTTATCCCCCGCGGCATATGCCTCAAGCTCTGCTGTTATTTCTTTATATGTGTTTTCACTTTGTCCCATTTTGTGTCTCCCGAATCATATTTAGCGGAATGACGCTATGTATTATTTTCTTACAGGCAAAAGTGACAGTTTTTTAGTCATAACCACGCGGGTTCCTTTTCCGGGAGATGATGTAACCATTAACGAATCCATAAAGTTTTCGATAATTGTAAACCCCATTCCGCTTCGCTCGTTTTCCGGGTCAGTTGTGAAAAGCGGACGCATCGCTTCTTCTACATTCGCTATTCCGCATCCTTTGTCCTTTATTTCCGCGCGGAATACTCTGTTTTCAAATATTTTTAGGATCATCTGAACTTCCCCTATATGCTCCCTATATCCGTGGACTATTGCATTAGTCACAGCCTCGGACACTGCACATTTAATGTCTGATAACTCGTCAAATGTTGGATTCATCTGCGCGCAGAAAGATGCAGCCACAGCTCTTGCGAACGCTTCGTTGGATGAATAGGACGGAAATACTATCTTTGTCTCGTTAATTACTTCAAACTTTCCCATACCGACCTCCTTAAATTGCTCCCTTTACTTTGGCAGCACTTTCGATCTTGATTAATCTTTCCGTACCTGCCAAATCAAGTATTCTCTTGATCTGTGCCGTAGGATTCGCTACTTTGAAATTTATACCAAGCTCAACAGCTTTTGTATATCGACCAAGTATAAGACCAAGGCCTGAGCTGTCCATAAAGCTTACTCTTGACAGATCAAGTACGAGCTCGTCCGGACGCTGAATAAAGACTTTTGTGTCTATTCGGCTTCGGATCTGCCTTGCGTTATGATGGTCAATATCCCCCTCAAGAAATACGGTCAGAGATCTTCCTGAGGTTATACTTTTAACATTGATTTCGCATTCCGTCATCTTTTTTTACCCCGTGTTATGTTTATGTTTATATTATAATTTTTGCATAACGAAAAATATGTCGCAATTTGGTTTCTACTCCAGAGAATATTACGCCATTTTCTCTCATTAATCAAACAGAATTTACATCAATCTTTACATCCTCTTTTGTATTGACATAAACTGACAAATATGTTATCATAGATATATAAATAATCTTCAAGGACGGTATATTATTATGGCAGAAATTCTTCGCGGTGCGGCGGTTGTCGGTCAGTCCGGCGGTCCCACAGCAGCTATTAACGCAACACTTTCAGGTGTTATCAAGGGATATTTTGAAAACAAAGATGCTGTAACCAAGCTGTACGGCATGAGAAACGGTATTGAGGGATTTATCGGCGAAAGACTTTGTGATCTCGGCGATATGTTCGCAGACGAAAGCGGTAATCTTGACACAGAAAAGCTCGATATGCTCGTTTCCACCCCAGCAGCTGCTCTCGGATCTTGCAGAAAAAAGCTTCCGAAGCCTGCAGACGATCCTGCTTTCTTTGAAAACCTCATTGCACTGTTCAAAAAGTACGATATCCGCTATTTCTTCTACATCGGCGGTAATGATTCAATGGACACAGTTGCAAAGCTTACTGAATATCTCCGTACATCCGACTATGAAATGCGCGTTATGGGTGTTCCGAAGACCATTGATAATGACCTTGCAGGCACAGACCACACTCCCGGTTTCGGCTCTGCTGCGAAGTTCATTGCTACAACCATGCAGGAGATTATCCGCGACTGTGCAGTTTACACCACAAAGGCTGTAACTATAGTTGAGATCATGGGACGCGATGCAGGTTGGCTTACAGCTGCAGCTGCACTTCCCAGAGTTATCACAGGTGTAGCCCCGGACTATGTTTATCTCCCCGAAGCGCCCTTCTCAATGGAAGGCTTCTACAATGATATCGAAGAAGCATTCGAGCGTCACCCCAATATCGTTATTGCTGTTTCCGAAGGCGCAAGATTTGCAGACGGACGTTACGTTGGTGAAGGCACACAGAGCGGCGCAACTGACGTATTCGGTCACAAGTATCTTGAAGGCACAGGCAAGGCTCTTGAGAATGCAGTAAAAGAACATTTCGGATGCAAGGTTCGCTCAATCGAACTGAATCTTCCCCAGAGATGCGCTGCACATCTTACATCCGCTACCGACCTTTCCGAATCTCAAAACTGCGGTCTTACAGCAGTAAATGCAGCTGTTTCCGGTGTATCCGGACACATGATCGCTATGGTTCGTGAGGATGGCAAAGAATACAAGATCAGCTATGAGCCGAAGGATGTAACAAAGATTCCAAACGCAGTTCGTGATGTTCCCCGCAACTTCATCAATGAGGCAGGCAACAACGTTACAGATGAATGCCTTAACTATATCAAGCCTCTTATCGCAGGCGAAACAAAGCTGTTCTTCAAGGACGGTCTGCCGGTACACTTCATAATAGGTTAAATTTCCGCTAAAATATAAACCTCCCAAAATTTGGGAGGTTTTGTTGTTATTAGATCAAATCGTACCGGTTACGGTAATAACTGCAACACCGGGGTCGATAACCCAGTTTCCTGCGGCATCCTGTGCATAAGTTGCTTCGGGAACTGTTATTTCACCGAGTACTGTAGTAAACTGTCCGGTTGTCTCATCATAGGTGTAGTTGTCCGGAGATGTCCACGCTGTGCCATTATAAGTCACAGATAATCCGGAGAGGATCGGATCAAAGGTATCTGTAACAACAACATTATCAGTTGCTGTAGCTGCTGTATTACCAATGTTTTGAATCACAAAGGTGTAGGTGATCTGTCCGTTTTCGGCAACAGTAGACGGGGACACAGACTTTGTGATTGTCAGAAGAGGTTCAACCGCTGCGGTAACTGTCTCTGTTACCGTAATGTCAGTTATTCCGCCACCGCTTACTACAGCAGTGTTCACTATCTCTCCACCAACAGACGGCGGCGCAAAGTTATTCACTCTTGCAGTATAAATAAGAGTTACCACGCCTCCTGCAGGTACATTTATGCCGCTAATAACAAGTTCGTTTCCCGAAGTAACTGTCGGTGTTGGCTGAATCACGCCGTTAATGAAATAGTTAAGCGACCCGTCAACGTAGTCAAGCGGACGAAGAGTTTCAGTTCCAAACGTGTAAGCTCCGAGATCATCGGTAACTGTAAGACCCGTAAATGCTGTGTTGCCTGAGTTTACAATGTTGATAACATATGTCACGTCAGAGCCTTGTGAGTACTCATTTACAACAGCAGTTTTGCTTGCCGACAATACCTCAATTATCTCGCCGGTGGTGATATTTGAATTTACAACGCCGCCACTGTAAGACAAGGTAGCCTGGTTATAAAAAGTAGCCATATATTTCTCCTTGATATTTAGTACAGAATCATTATTCTGTCATCACAGTATATGCGGCGAGCAATAAATTTGTCTGTCGAATTTTCTGTATAAAAAAAGCCGCCCATTAACGAGCGACTATATTTGGTAAAACTTATTTCTTTAGCTCTCTGTCCATTTTCTTGAGAGAGTCTTCCTTCAGCACTCTGCGCAGTTCTTTTGTCCACGGCGACCATTCACAGTTCTCCTCACCGTATATGAGCTGTTCGGTCATCTCAAGAGGTATCCATGTTGAGATATCCGCTTCATTATGAGAAATTACAACCTCAAGATTGTCAAGTGCCTTGAAAAGCTTTGCCTCAGGTGTTTTCATTTCCTCCATTTCAGCAAAAAGCTCTGTAAGCTCCATATCAAAATGGGGCGGCAGGTTGTCGAGCAGATTCTCAACAGCCACGTCCTCTTTTGCTTCGTCGGCGTCTGTCTTGTAGAATGAGGGTATATCTCCGGTTACTGCCTCACCGAAATCATGTACAAGGCACATTTTGATTACCTTTTCAATATCAAGCTCCGGATACTCATCACGGCACAGCATTGCCATAAGTGAAAGTCGCCATGAGTGCTCGGCAACACTTTCACGTCTGCCGGTAGATGTCCATGAGTGGCGTGTATAGCATTTCAGCTTTTCAACTTTACCAAGAAAATCTATAAATTCACGTGGTTTCATTTTATCACTCCTATATGTTATATAAATTATAGTTCAAGTTCCATTTTGATGTGCGGTATGCCGTGATCAAGAAATTCTCCTGATGTCTGAACAAAACCAAGTTTATCGTACATCTCTCTGACGTAAGTTTGCGCCTCAATTACGACACGGTCTGCGCCGAATTTTTCTCCTGCAACTTTAATGCCCTCTCGCATGAGACTTGTTCCGATACCTTTATGTCTGTCAAGACACAGAACTCTACCGATTGCCACTTCATCAAATACTACACCTCGGTCGAGAACGCGAAGGTATGCAATAAGCTCTCTGTTATTTCTGTAAAATACATGATAAGCGCCGCGGTCACGTCCGTCTATCTCTTGGCACGGACAGTTTTGTTCTACAATAAATACATCATGCCGCGCCTTAAGGATATCATAAACATCATCCCCTGTAAGCTCGGAAAAGGTTTTTATGTAAAGATCCATTGATTCCTCCAAGATATCGTTTACTAAAGTATAGCATAATAATTACTCGATTTCAACAGAATTATAATTTTGTTTACATCTTGACAATCACGCTGATAATATGATATAATTACAAAGCATTGGGGTATCGTCAAGCGGTAAGACACAGCACTTTGACTGCTGCATTCGTAGGTTCGAATCCTGCTACCCCAGTCAGAAAAAAGCACGCTCGAGCGTGCTTTTTCAGTTATATTCGCCTTGCGGCGAGTTCTATTGCTTCGCAGTGATATTCGGCTTACGCCGAGTGGTATTCGCTTTGCGAGCTTGGGAGGCGAATATAATATCACTGCGGAACGAAGTGAAGCAATATCACTTTTGCGCAAGCAAAAATATCACGCTGACAAAGTCAGCATATCACTAAATCTTTCAACTCTAAAGTTTTTCGGAATTTTGTAGATGCATTTCCACGCTTTGTGCATCTTTTCGAAGCTGTTGACAGATTCTAACCGGCGAAACGGTTGAAATGTTTGCAAAAATTTGGTATAATAAAGCCAAGAAAGGCGGTGAATATATGAATTGGCAAGAGTTTCATGCAGAAATTCAAGAGTATTATCACATA
>JAGBGV010000290.1 GCA_017935805.1 Clostridia bacterium
TACGATCTCCACATCATTGACCGCGTAGGCGGCGGTGACTCATTCGGCGGCGGTCTCATCTACTCACTTCTCACAGGCAAGTCCACACAGGCTGCTGTTGAGTTTGCGGTAGCGGCATCTGCACTGAAGCACTCCATTGAAGGCGACTACAACATGGTAACAGTTGCTGAAGTTGAGAAGCTTGCAGGCGGCGACGGAAGCGGAAGAATCCAGAGATAACAAAATAAAAAGACTCTTCGGAGTCTTTTTTTGTATCACGAAAACAACGCGATAGTCGCGTGGTTAGGTGGAGGCTATTTTCACTAACACGTTGGGGCAATCGTTGGTTGTCTGACGTATCTTGTGGGCGATACCGACTTGAAAAGGGGCAACATTTATTGTATAATTAAATTAGGAAAGTATCCCTGAAAAATCTTGATTTTGAGGAACTGTTCTGCGGAAAAAACCGTCTATACATATGAATACAAACAGGAGGGGAAGGATATGAAAAAGTTTTTGACATTGATTATTGTTTTCGCGTTCATAACGTTGCTTGCAGGGTGTAACGACATCAAACCAAACACCAATGAGACCACGCCCGGTCCAAGTGAAACAAGTATCCCCACCGAAAGCGTAGAATCCGACACCACCGAGACTGACGTTCCCGAAACAACTGCACCGGAAACAGACTCTCCGGAGACTGCTATCCACGAAACAACCGCTTCCGAAACCGAGCCTGTACCGGAAACAGAAGCTCCCGTATTAGTTGACCCCGCAGATTCTGTCACCGTTCTCTCAAACCCCGGCGGGCTGGATGTGAATACTGTTGTGATTCCCGCGCAAATATATAATCACAAAGCATCCGCTGAATGTATCAAATACGACGACAGATATGTTCTCTGCCTGACTCATAATTATCACTATGACGAGGAGGCAAGAAAAAGCACTCGCAGTAATTTTCATCTCTACGTTGTCGATACGGCAAACGGCACCATAATCCACAGTCAGTCTCTTGACTGCACAGGCACTCCTCACGAGTTGGTGTATACAAGCGACGGCAGAGCTGTTCTTGCGAATATGCAGAACACTGATGGCGTTCTCACATTCGTGTGTGCCCATGCTATTGAGATATCAGACGCAGTGGTTACTTTGACTGACACGGATATCGACTACTTCCCTAATTACGAGTCCAAAGTAACGTCTCCCGACGGAAAATACACAGCGTACCGTGTTCTTGACGACACATCAAGTCGCGGCGGTGTTGATATTTACTATCCGGACGGCATAATCAAGCGTATCAGGAACAACCGCGCGCTGGAAGATGCACCCGATACAGGAGACGAGGGGCTTGACTATTTCCGAGTGTACATTCCTGTCGGATTCCTTGATGAGGTTCACCTCGCTATGTATGTAGGCGGCTACTCCGGTGCGTTGACATACGAAATATACAACGTAGAAACCGGCGAGACTACCCCGGGATATGATCCGCGCTACATAACGGGAGACGACGGAGGGGAATACTTCATTCTATACAACCCTGTGACAGTAATTGACGGATGGCTGTATCTCTCCCATCATGAGCAGAGAATTGAAGGCAATCCGCTTGAACGCTGCGGCGTTTCAAAAATAGACCTGGGCGGTAACTTGGTTAAGATTGCTCACAAGTACGATAAAGAAGGCGTATTTGCGTTGCCTAATGAACTTGTCTGGTTGAATAACGGCGGAAGCACGTGGGAAATGTATGATTACGCCTACAACCACAACTCAAAAGAGAGTAATGAGTATTTCGAGTCCATGAATTACCGCATCAGAAAAACTATTTACTCCGCAGATTTCGAGTTGCTGCTCGAGATAGAGTATCCCTTCTGTGGACGGCAAATGGAGGATATATACACATACGGCAACTCTTGCACGGTTATCACCTTTGCAGATGGATATCCTTTGGAGTGAGTAAGATTTGTCAAATGTGGTTTGATGGTTTCACACGCCAACCCATAACCCATAACTCATAACTCATAACTAAAAAAGAACCCCCGCGGGTTCTTTTTGTTTTATACTCTGTACTCGAAATCGTTCACTTTGCTCTCAAGCACCTTGAGGTATGCTTCGCACTCGCGCTTTGCCGTAGAGAGGTCGAGATCGAGATAATTTCCGCACTCCACTCTTGATGCTCCAAACACCTCACCCTCGTGGGCGATTATCTTGCGAAGCACGTCCATGGTAACGTCCAGCACCTTTTCGTTTGCTACTCCGCGGGTGATAAGATAAAATCCCGTGCGGCATCCCATAGGTCCGAAGTAAATGACAGAATCCTTTATCTCCGAATTGCGGACGTATGTGGCAAACATGTGCTCTACTGTGTGCATGGTGGTGGAGTCCATATAGTCGCCTGCGTTTGGCTTGTGGGTGCGAAGATCGTATGTGGTTAAGTCTCCGTCAACTCGGGAAACGTAGATACCCGGGTCGAGAAGATCGTGGTCAACAGTAAAGCTTGCAATTTTTTTCATTTCAACAACTCCGTTTTTTCTTTTATTTTAGCAGATGTGGCTCTGTTAGTCAAGTAAAAATACTCACTCGCCTCCCAACTGACGCTTTTCCATTCTGCGCCAGCTTATAAAGCCGTACAGATCGTTTATAAGGAACACAACAAAGCACATTACCATGGGCAGGCATGAGATATCCCGTAGAGTTGCCGCTACCCAAAGGGCGATCAGTACAACATCATTTGCCGCATAGCCTATGGCGTAGTAGGGGCTTCTCATAAACGTCATGTATGATGCGAGAAAGCTGGTGGTAACGGAGAGGGTGCTGACGAGAAGATTAGCGTTACCGAGGAGATCGAGGATAAAGTAGAACACCAATGTCACCGCCACAGTGAAGAGAAGCATTACCGTGACCTGCCTTCCGTTCATTCGGTTTACCTTTACTTCCCGGGTGCCCTTGTACGGGTTCTTTATCCACGAGATCACTGACAGGATGGCGATTGGCGCTGTCATTCCAAGATAGGTTATGACTTCGCCGTAGTACCTCTGCCAAAAGGACACCACTCCGTAAAACACCGCAAAGATGACGATGAGTATTTGCCCGATGACGAACCCTTTTGCTGTAAAAATAAGCGCAGTTACTCCGATGAGGGATGCTATGAGAGTGATGTAGTCCTCAGGGGAGAGTATGAACGAGATGAGCACTACTGCCACGGATGACAGCCACAGTCCCCACTCGAATTTTGTCAGGTGGCGAATGGGATTATTTATCTTCATTTTTGTTACCTCCACAAAAAAACATCCGTCGCGCATCTTCAAAGACCTAACGATGCGAAAACGAATGTTACCATTCCCTACCCGGTGGCAGGATTATTATTTTTGATTATACCACAGTCTCGCACTTTTGTCAACGGCTGATGAGGCGGTAAAATTCACTGTTGATTTCGCACGTATTTTGGAGTATAATGTATAGTGAAGAAATATATACGAAGGAAATAGCAAAAAATGGCACTGCATATGCCCCGACGTTACTCGGGTGGAATGATAAATGATACAAAACCCACAGTGAAGGAGATACCCCTGCGGCTGTTCGGCACGGCAAGAGACTCTATTGTTGACGGACCCGGACTCAGATTCGTCATCTTTGTTCAGGGATGCCCCCACGCCTGCCCCGGATGCCATAATCCCCAATCCCACGATCCTGCAGGCGGCACACCCTCAACCACAACTGAGCTGTGGGAAAAGATAATCGCGCGTCCTGAAATTGCGGGAGTCACATTCTCCGGAGGCGAGCCTTTTACTCACGCAGAAGCTCTTGCGGAGATCGGACGAGCTGTAAGGGAGCTTGGAAAGACGGTCATGACCTATTCCGGCTACACTTACGAGCGACTTCTCGAGATGGCAAAGAATGACAGAGGAATCCATGATTTACTCACCGTCACAAATTATCTTGTTGACGGGCCGTTCGTTCTGGCACAGCGGGATATCACCCTCAAATATCGCGGAAGCCGTAATCAGCGGATCCTTGATATCACCTGTTACCCCAACTCGGATGCGGTAAACATCGCGGATTTCGCGTGATGCTGTAATATTTGAGAAAAATCAAAACTACCAGTGAAACTGGTGGTATGCACAAGCCCTAGAATGGCATAGGACTAGCTGCGCCTTAAGATGCACTGAAATAGTCCGCCAATCGCATAAGGCGCACCACTACCGGAAATTCGGTTAATCTAGCCTTCCTCCGGGAGGAAGGTGGCAGACGAAGTCTGACGGAAGGAGCCTGCGTCACTTTATTGAGCACCATGTTTATTGTGCCGCACTCTCCCTCAGTCACCTACGGTGACAGCTCCCTATAACGAAGTTATGGCCGGATGGAGCCTAAATGCTAAAGCGTTTATCCACCAGCATTACTGGTGGTTGTGTTTGGACAATACAACTCACGGAGGAAAACATATGAACAAACCGCGTATTCTCGTAATATCCAGTGCAAATATTGATTTCGTACAGCGTATGCGCCGTGTGCCTTACTCCGGCGAGACTGTGGTTGAGACTGAGCTTGACTACTCATATGTTCCCGGCGGCAAGGGCGGAAATGCGGCTGTTGCCTTTGCCAGGTTTGGCGCAGATACCGTATTCGCCTGCAAAATGGGCAAGGACACAAACGGCAAGAGGCTCTCTGCTGTTTACAAGTACGAGGGCATTGACACAAATTACATACTCACGGACGAGGAGCTGCCAACAGGACTTGCGTCAATTCTTATTGAGGAAAATGGCAAGAACAGAATAGTCGTATATCCGGGAGCGAATAATGCTTTTAAGGCGGAGGAGATCGAGGAGACCTTCAACAGCCTGCCGGATGCTGTATTTCTCCAGTTTGAGCTGCCGGACGACACGATAATCGAGGCATCCCGACGTGCAAGCAGGGCAGGAATACCCCTGTTTGTTGATGCGGGACCTGCAAGGCTGGACTTCCCACTCGGTAAGCTTGGCAGAGTGGAGATATTCTCCCCCAATGAGGTCGAGACTCGGGTCTACACAGGCATAACACCGTCAAATGAGGAAAACTGCCTCCGTGCGGCGATAAGACTTTCGTCCATGGTTGACGCAAAGTACATAGTTTTGAAGCTTGGTGAGCGCGGCGCGTTCATTTACGACGGCAGGGAATATTATACAGTACCTGCGGAGCCTGTTGAAGCGGTTGACACCACAGGCGCGGGAGACATTTTCTCGGCGGTTATGACTTATGTTTATCTTGCCAACGGCAACATAGTAGCGGCAGTAAAATATGCGACCTGTGCGGCGGCTCTCTCCATTCAGAGCGAGGGTGCGTATCCGTCCATTCCCACAAAGGATGAGGTACTCGCATACGTTCGTGCAAAGCTTGCGGCAGAGGCGGCGGCTGAACAGGAAACACCGTCGGATGAGGAATACTACGGTGAGGATTATTACGGTTAAGGAAAAGAAAAATGGTTATAGTTGGAATTGATTTCGGAGACGCGAGAACAGGAATCGCAGTTTGCGACAAATATGAAATGATGGCATCTGAGGCGGGATGCGTTGCGGCGGACTCATACAAGAAGGCGCTGGCGGCAGTTGGTGCAAGAGTTAAGGAGCTGGGGGCTGAGCTTATCGTGGTTGGCAACCCCATCAACATGGACGGAAGTGCCGGTTGGAGAAGCGATAAGTGCAAGGCATTCGCAAGGGAGCTTTCTGAGCTGACAGGTATCCCCTCGGAAATGTACGACGAGCGGCTTACCACGGTGTCGGCACACAAGATTCTCAGCGACAACAATGTTCGCGGAAAGAAGCGCAAGGCAACGGTGGATGCTCTGTCTGCCCGCCTTATCCTTGAGGATTATCTGCGGCTGAAGAAGAATTTGCAAAAATAAAAGAGACCCATAACGGGTCTTTCTTGTTTGAAAACTGACAACTCATAACTCGGTTGCACAGGGTAGGATCAGCCGAAGCTGTTGTTTTTGTACTCGGGATATCCTACCCGGCTCATAACTCATAACTTAATAAATCCGTGTCCTGTCAGGTCTGCGATGACTACTACAGCTAAGAACACAAGTGCCAGCAGGACTGCGGTGAGGAGTATTCCCCGGGCGTAGTTCTTCAGGTTGGTGCGCTGTGTTCCTCCCCCGGCCCACAAGAACAGCAGTATCAGGTTCAGCGGTGTTATCAGCATGGCAAGGTTCACCCATATCCACCCTGCGGTGGTGAGGGGTGAGTTGTCTCCGCTTATGTATGAGGATATCTCCCCGAGGTAATCTGCGCATCTTTCGCAAGGAGATGTGGCGGTGTTCTCCCACTCCGTGGGGCTTGTCTCCGCGGCCTCCTCCTGCTCCTCTATCTGTATTGTTGCCTCTTCCTCGCTCGGTATCAGCGTCATCTGCTCCTGTTCCATGGTGCGCTCCTTTTTTATTCCGATTTATACTAAAATATATGCAGTCTGCACGGGGAATATTACGCTGACCGAGAGGAAATATGGGCTATTGATTTTCCCCTCGTCCGGTGGTATAATTTAGTCAAGAAAAACAGAGGAGAGACTTATGGTTGAGATAATTCACAGGGAAAAGGATCTTGTGGTGGTGAACAAGCCATACGGTTGGCTGTCGGAGAGGCACGCGTCGGAGAAGAACGTTCCCGAGTGGTTGGCAGATGAGCTTGGTGTTGCTCCCGAGCAGATATACACCGTGCATAGACTTGACCGAACAACTGCGGGACTGATGGTATATGCCTTGACAAAGCGTGGGGCGGCGGAGCTTTCACGCAGTATAACTGACGGCACGCTCAAGAAAAACTACACGGCGTTTATCACGGCAGACGAGAGCTTGCCACGGTCAGGTGATATGGTGGACTATCTCTATTTTGACCGCAGGCGTGACAAATCCTTTGTTGTAAAAGGGGATCGCAAGGGAGCGAAGGAGGCTCGGCTTACATATGAGCTGATGGACCGATTCACCTACAAGGAAAAGGAGATCACTGCGGCTCGGGTGTGCCTTGAAACCGGTCGCACTCACCAGATCCGTGTGCAGTTTGCCTCGCGCAAGTCACCTCTTGTGGGAGACGGCAAGTACGGCAGTCGGGTGAACTACAAGGGTGCGTCTCTCGTTTCCACGGAGCTCTGTTTCCCGTGGGGAGACGGGGTTTTGCACTTCGCCATTGATGCTAAGTTTAATATACAATAAAAAAGACCCCAAAACGGGTGTCTTCCATAAAGCAGGTTTTACCTGACGCAACCTTGTAGGGCGGTGGCTTGCTGCCGCCGTTGCATATAATATAAAATTAATAAATATCCACCCGCATAGCGGGTGGTTTTTCATTTTCGGGCATAGCCCTA
>JAGBGV010000027.1 GCA_017935805.1 Clostridia bacterium
CGCTGAATTATTAAGGTAAATGCAACACTCAGAGTAAATGCAACGAGAGCACTGGTATTTCAAGCTGCCAGTGCTTTTTGGTAGGCGGAAAAATAAGGTTTAGCAGTGCTGAATCCGGTAAAAATAGCGCACAAAATCTCCCGACACGGCGATTTGGATGCATTTGTCGGGTTTAATGCAACACCCGTTGCGTTATCTTTGGAGACAGTTATTTGTCTCTGGCCTTAGCTTTCTCGTATGCGTCTTTCAACAGCTGAGGCCTAAGCATGACCTCGTTTGCGGGTATCTTGTACAGCCCGAGCAAATCAAAGAACGTCTCAGGGAATGCGTCCATCGCAAGGTCATAAGCGCACTTACCGAAGGACTTCTTGCGACAGTAGCTGTTGATGTGATTCATCATGAGAGAGATGTCTTCCTGAGTGTACGGCACAAGAGATGTGCTCTTGGGGATAACGTCACGGATCAATCTGTGGTTGTTCTCGCAGGAAGCTTTCTCATCAGAGCGGTTGGGCTCGCAGTAAAACACATGCGTGCGTTTCAGCTTCGGGTTGAATGCAGATCTCTCAATTCCAGCAACGTCAGCGAATTCGCTTCCGTTGTCAGTAAGGATCACGGGAAACACTTCACAGAACAGGTCGTACCCGAGAAGCAGTTCTATCGCGTCCAGCTTGGTAACGACGTTGAATGCCGTATGTTCAGCAAGATAGAAAGCGAGCTGCATTTGAAGGCCCGGGAAATGTATAGTGAGAAGCGCAGGCGATTCATCCCGCTTGCCGAGGACACAATCTATCTCGGTGTGGAAGGTGTCGTGCGTTTCCATATATTTGAGAAAATCGCCATACATGTGGCCGACCTTGGCCTCCTGTATCTTTTTAGAGATTTTCTCTCCATGGCGCTCTGTCCTACGCGGTTTACGGCGAAGCTTCTGCTTGAGATCCAAATTACCGGCTTCAAGCGCACCGCTGTCTACGATCCTGTAGAGGGTGGAGAGACTCACAGGGAGCACATTGTTCTGCATGATGTGGTACGGAGACTGCCCTTTCTTGAGAAGGGGAGAAACTACATTGTCTATGTCTATGAGCTCACCGAGAGTCAGATCAAAGCCGGAGCGACGATCTGACAGCGTTGAAATATACTTCGAGTGTGCTTCACTGGCATGGTAGACCTTCTTGTCTTTTGGGCAATCTACGAGTTTCTTTGCATACTTCGGACAAGGATTACAGACGTGCGGAGAAACCTCAAGCTTAGCGCATCTGCGAGGTTCGTACTCAGGACAATACTCGTAACAAGCGGAAGGACATCTGGCGCGACAGAGCGCGTTACAGTCCAGGCTGCCACAAGCGTGATGTACTTTACAAGTCTTATCGTGCATGCAGTCATTAGCATATTTCTTGATGACTGTACTGTTGCGATCTATCTCACGAAGTACGGTTGACGGAGCTTTGCCAAGCTCCTTAGCGATCGCCCTGATCGAATGCTTGTGGTTGAGGCCATATTCGATCTTGGCGCGGTCTTCAAGGGCAAGGTGTGAACCCTTGCTGGAATCAGTTATAGCTTTTGATGAGGACATATTCTGCCTTTCTGAGCGCATGCTCAATCAGGCACCTGTGAGACCTTAGATTTTCATTGACACGATCTTGATTAAATGTATAATCAAGGTACAGAAAACCAGGGTGTCCGAGAGGCACCTTTCTAAGAGATAAGTCTTAGCAACGCAGCTTTTCCACGGAAGCGTTTCTAAGGCTTTTTACTTGTTCGGTTATTGTAGCATAGTCTGTAAATGAAAACCTAGCAGTTCACAGCATGGATATGTTTTTCTAAGAAATGGAGGGCATTGAAATGTGCAAATATTGCAAAAAAATCTCCGGGTTTGGATGGACAAAGCAGGAGAAGTTTATTAACACAGAAGAAGAATTTGAGACATTAAACAGACAAAGAATATGGAACACGCATAATAAAAATAATTCATCATATGCCATAATCCATGACTATGCAGGTATAACACCGGATTACGAAGGGAACACAAATGGAAGACTTGTAGTGTTTCTTCCTGAAATAAACGAGAATATAAATATAAGCATCAACTATTGTCCATTTTGCGGAAAAAAGCTCGGAGACATAGCAGATAAATATATATAAACTACTCCCATGGCATTACTACCGGGCGAGCTTTATCGGGATCATCAGTCCAGCACGAACTGATGTTGTGCTTTCTGCAAAAGTCGGCAGCTGTCTTACCGATAAGAACTTCGGTCTTCTGAAAGTTTCTCGCCTGATTATTTCCTTGAGGCATCCAACATTTAAAATATATTTTGTCAGCCTCATCAACCTGTCTACGCTTGCGAGGATCAATATCTACCAAAATATGCGGCGGAATCGGGTTTGCGGAAATATGCTTTGGCGAATTGTTGGCAATGTGGATAAGAAATAAAGCAGATGTGAAAGTCTCTCTTCCTGGTCTTAATTCAAGCAACTTGCACAAATCATAAAAAGCCGAGTCGCTCATTGATGCATAAAAACCACCTTCGACACTAACAACAGTTCCCCATTGAGCTCCAACCAATCCAATAAGAAGCTCAAATGGTGTTGTGTCAATGAAGAATATGCAATCAAAAACACGGTGAGCATAATTGACTTGAAAATGTTCATGAGACCGCTTATTACTGCGCATATCTTTATATAAAGGGCGCAGACCATTGAGTTGAGTTTTGTAGGGCATATGTTATCATCCTCCTATCAAATTATACCATAGGGACTATCAGACTAACTGCAACACTTTCACTTCTCAACGTAAAAGCAACGCTCCGCCTTGTCAAAGTAATCGCAACGGCAGCGTTGCATTTAATTTGCTAATTCAATTCTCTCGATTTGAAGCAATAATCCTATTGCATTTACCCGAGTCTTGTGTTAA
>JAGBGV010000291.1 GCA_017935805.1 Clostridia bacterium
GAATCATACCGCAACATGGAAGAGATGATCCGCCCCGTATTCCGCGTGGTAGAAATTGCCGAAAAAGCGGTTCGCATGGCAGGAATCGAGCCTGTAAACACTCCTATTCGCGGCGGTACAGACGGTGCAAGACTGTCATTTATGGGATTGCCCACACCAAACCTCGGTACGGGCGGATACGCTTTCCACGGACCTTACGAGCACATTACGGTTGAGGGGATGGAAAAGTCCGCAGAGATAATCCGCAACATTATCAAGCTTTACGCGGAATAATTGAATAAACAGCAAAAAAACGGTAGGGACAACCTGCCGTTTTCATTATTTGGTTATGCTTATGACAGCTCCACCAAGGGCTCAACAGTACGCTCAAATACTGTCTCAACGGTTTTCCTGCAGCCGACGGGGGAGTATCGCCACGAGTCGATGTGACGGTCTGTGCTTGAATCAATGTAATATCTGCAAGGGGTTACTTCCGCCGCACCACAGGTGTCGATTAGTACCAGCTTTATCTTCATCCGTTCGGGAATAATGCTCTTGATGTAAACGGAGCAGCTCTCTCCCGGAACAGCACCCTCATACAGCTCTGCAAGTCCTGCGAGATTTGGAGTCAACTCGACGAACACGCCGTAATCCTCAACAGAGCGGATTATTCCGGTAACAGTCTGCCCCGGAGCAAAGCATGAGGCGTTTTCTTCCCAAGTTCCGAGCAGTTCCCGATGTGACAGATATATTCGCCCGCTGTCATCACGGGAGGACACTACGGCGCTGATATATTCCCCGGGACGGAATCTGTCGGAGGGGTGGGATATGCGGGAGACTGATATTTTATCAACTGTGAGCAGGGAGATCATGCCGCAGCCGATATCACAAAAAGCCCCGAACGGTTCAAGATGAGTGATCCTTGCGGGGATTATGTCGCCCGGCACAAGACGGGATATGTAATTTCGGTAACATTCGTGCTGTGCGTCCCGCCTTGAGAGAATAGCTGTAGTCTCTCCGTGGTCAGAGGTGTATATATCTGTAACCTTGAACTGAACTGCTTTCCCAACGCGAGTAATTATTGCAATATCCTTTGTGTCACTGCCGTCGGAGGTACCGTTTGGAATAAAACATGCCTCGCTTTTTGGAATGATTCCACGAATCCCGTCCGGAAGATCCACAGACAGCTGCATTGTGGTGCAGTCGCACATGAGACAAGTCGATTCCATGATGCATCCTCGGGCAGCAGCTTCCTCAAATGATCTTTTGCAGCTGAGATTCATCCGGTTTTCAGAAGTGCGGATAAGTGCCCCTTCGGGATAGTATTCTTTTGTATGTTCTGCTGATGCAGATAGTTTTCCTGCCATTTTTTATACCCCGCTGTATTTAGAAATATTGTTATGATTAATAATATGATACCGCGCTCGGATATATGCCTTGCCCCATTCATATATCGCGAGATTTCCCGAAACGCATCAAGCTGATACATTATGACGAAATCTAAATCTGTTTTTATACTTGATTTTAATGAGAAGATGTAATATAATACTGGGGATAATTGTTTTGGAGACGAACTGATGAAAATAAAGAAAATCAGCAAGATGAATGAGGCGGCCTGGGTAATTGGCATCGTTATGTGTACCCTTGGCGTATGCATGTGTACAAAGGCAAATTTCGGCCTTTCAATGATTGCAGCTCCGCCGTATATCCTTCATGTATGGCTTCGCGATATGATACCGTGGTTCACTCAAGGAACGGCTGAATATGCTTGGCAGGCGCTTATACTTCTAATAATGTGTGTGACAATTGGCAGATTCAAGCCGAGATATCTCATCTCCTTCGGAACTGCAGTTCTGGCAGGATTCACTCTTGACGGATGGTTTCTGTTGTTCGGCGGCAACGGAGCATATGAAGAAATGTGGCTGAGAATTATTATGTTTGTTGTTGGAGAACTTGTGACCACACTTGCTGTTGCGTTTATATTCAGAACGACTTTGCCCATACAAATCTATGAACTTGCGGTATGCGAGATTGCAGTACGCTTCAAACTTGACAAAAACAAAGTAAAACTCGTGAATGATATACTCATGCTTGTTCTTGCGGCGGTTATGTCCTTCACACTGACCGGCGGACTTGGCGGATTCGGTATTGGCACAATCATTATTACTGCAGTAAATGCGCCGCTAATCACATTCTTTGGCAAAATACTGGACAAGCTGTTTGTGTTCGATTCACGTTTCCCCAGATTATTTGGTGAGGGTGCGGCGGAAAGCGGGAAATCTGCGTAAAAAATACTGAAAAACTTCAAAAAATCCCTTGACATATCGCTCGCGGTATGGTATAATGTCATCCGTCCGCAGGAGAGAGCATCCCTCGGACAGCAACTATGGAAGCATAGCTCAGTTGGGAGAGCATCTGCCTTACAAGCAGAGGGTCA
>JAGBGV010000292.1 GCA_017935805.1 Clostridia bacterium
AAAGAGATAAAGTGCAGTTTGAGCCTGTTCGAAGCGGGAGGAGCAAGCCCCTCCCCTACAGGCATCACAACACATCATTTCGCCCGCCGACATAGAGGTTTCAACAAACCCGTAGGGACGGGCGTCCCCGACCGTCCGTTCGTACAAGATGGGTTGAAGAGTAGATCGACGTGAATAATGTGCAGATTCCAGTCTCCTCATCCGTCACTTCGTGACACCTTCTCCCATGCATTTCAAGAAATGTTGGAGAAGGCTTGTGAAGAGATAAAGTTCAGTTTAAGCCTGTTCGAATCAAACCGTCAGCCAAGAGAACACCGCATCTCCCTTATCTCGCGCGATAGCTTACAAGCCCACTATCACTCTCAATAACTCTGCCGATACCGTGGGCAACGCTGTCGATTGGGGACTTTGCGATAACGGTGCGGATGCCGGTTACACGGGAAATAAGCAAGTCAAGACCGGAGAGAAGTGCACCGCCGCCGGAGAGCATGATACCTGTGTCATAAATGTCAGAAGCAAGCTCCGGGGGAGTGTTCTCAAGAGTGTTGCGGATGCTTTCCACTATGTGAAGCACCTCATCCATCATTGCCTCGCGAATTTCCGCGGAGGTGACAGTCACGATCGCAGGCAGTCCGCTGAGAAGATTGCGTCCTCTGATCTCCATTGCTCCGTGGTCAGTTGCGGGATGAACACTGCCGATGCGCTTTTTCAGAAGCTCTGCAGTGGTCTCGCCAATCAAGATATTGTATTTTCTCTTTATGTAGGAAGTAATAGCTTCGTCAAGCTCGTCACCGGCAATGCGGAGTGAGTTTGATAGAACGATACCGCCGAGGGATAAAACTGCCACTTCAGTTGTACCGCCGCCGATGTCAACGATCATTGAACCGCGGGCGTCATCAACTCGCAGACCGCTTCCGATCGCTGCCGCAATTGGCTCCTCGATCAGGGCAACGGACTGAGCTCCCGCCTCAAGAGTTACGTCCTCAACTGCGCGCTTTTCAACCTCTGTAACTCCGTAGGGAATACAGATTACCACACGGGGACGGCTGAAAAGGGTGTTGCCGGATACCTTCTTGAAATAGTGGTGGAGCATTTGGGCTGTCACGTCGAATTCCGCGATAACGCCGTCCTTGAGGGGGCGCATTGCAACGATAGAGCCGGGGGTCTTGCCCAGCATCAGCTTTGCTTCACTTCCTACGGAAACGACGCGTCTTGACTTTGCCTCTACCGCAACAACGGAAGGCTCGCGAAGAACGATACCGCGTCCTTTGACGTAGATGATAGTATTGGCTGTTCCGAGATCAATACCTATGCTTTTCATATTTTGACCTTTCGTAAAAGTGTTGATATTTTATAATAAAACGCTGTGATTCAGCACGATTTCGCAAAATTTGGTTAATATTTTGAAATTTTCTGCACGAGGGCGCAGATCGGCAGACCAACCACGTTGAAGTAGTCGCCCTCAAGCTTTTCAACAAAGGAGCAAGCGCCGCTCTGGATTCCGTATGCCCCAGCCTTGTCCATGGGATCGCCGGACTCTGCGTAAGCGATGATCTCCTCATGGGAGAGGGTGCGGAAAAACACCTTCGTCGAAACGAAGAAATCCGAGCGTTTTCCTGTTTTGACGTCGCGGATGACCACCCCGGTCACAACAGAGTGATAGCTGCCCGAGAGACTTTCAAGCATGCGGATAGCGTGATCCCTGTCCTTTGGCTTTCCAAGCGGTGAAGGCGCGCCGTCGATGTAAACTACCGTGTCGGCGGAGACGATCAGATGATCCTTGTATTCGTCGAGCCCGCGGATCTTTTCGTAAACTTCGTCATTTTTGAGAGTTGCGGTGGCGATCGCGTATTCTCCCGGCTTGCCGACCCGGAACTTTACCGAGTCCTCGTCAGCTGCAGAGGTAATAACCGTGTGATCTATCCCCGCAAGAGTGAGGATCTCGTGCCGCCGCGGGGATGCGGATGCGAGAATGATGGGTTTTGTAATCATGAAAACTCCGAGAGAAAGTTATGAGTTGAGGTAATAGGTAATAGTGAAGAAGTAATAAGTGTGGAAACTTTTCTCACGAGATGAGAAAAGTAGATTACTCCTTCCGTCATACATCGTCAATTTCATTGACTCGTATGCCACCCCCCTTTAACAAGGGAGGAATGAGTGTAGCGAAACGCAGTTCGATTTCCTTACTTCTTTGCAATAAGTCTACCGAGGACGAGGGAGAGGGCAACGAAGATAACGGATGAGATGGTGATCTTCACGCTAATACCGAGGGTAAGGTGGAACACGCTCATGTCGAGAACGAAGGGAGAAGTGAGTCCGAAATCAAGGCCGTAGGACAGCCAGGACAGAGCACCCACACCTGCTGTGAGCTCCGCTACCATTGATCCCACAACGATACCGATACAGATCAGAAAAAAATTAAGCCAAAAATTCTTACGCATATTTCACTCCAATATATAACTGATAACTTGCCGAAGGCAATCATAACTCATAACTGATAACTCATAGCCCAATTTCCGCTTCACAAGTCGAGGACGAAGTCCTCTATAGATTTTCCGAGGTCAAGAGGACAGGCAAAGTTTTCTAAATAACTTTTGCGAAAGCAAAAACATCACTATCCCGCAGGGATAACATCACTTTCGCGCAGCGAATACATCACTTGCCGAAGGCAAACATCACTATTCGCCTACCCCGCCTGTATGTCCGAAGCCGCCCTCGCCACGTTCTGTGTCGGAGAGGTGGTCTGACTCAACGAGGTTTGCCATGTAAACGGGGAAGAATCCCATCTGGGCAATTCTGTCACCGCTTTTAACGATGAAGGACGCCTGACCGCGATTTACAAGTCCGACCTTGACTTCTCCGCGGTAGTCCGAGTCGATAACACCGACGGAATTTGCAAGGGAGATGCCGCTTTTTACCGCAAGTCCGCTGCGTGCAAAGAGAAGCGCAACGGTGCCCGCTTCACATTCCACCGCAATTCCTGTGGGGATAAGAGCGGTCTGACCGGGATAGATCACCACAGGCTCGTCAACGCAGGCGCACATATCCACGGCTGCTGATCCCGGAGTCTGGTACTTCGGAATGATCGCGTCATCACGAAGCTTTTTTATCTTAACGTTAATATTACCCATATATTTCCTCTGAAATGTTAATATTTTATACTCTTCTGCCGGCTGATTTTTCCCCGCGAGTGTATTTTTTGAGAATCTCCGCCGCCTCGTCCGCTGTTTCGTCAGTGAACATGAACAGGAAGAATCCACGCTTGTCGTGCCGCTCGATCTCGGAAAGCCTGTCTCCCATCCAAATGGGCGTGGAGTTGTAGATCACGTTTGTGCAGTCTCCTTGACCGATCACAGGAAAGGACTGCCCCATTCTGTCGGTGAAATATGTGCGGCATGAGTGAGGCTTCGGGGATCTTTCGCCACTGATCCTGCCACCCACGTTGCCGCGCTGACATTTTCCGCCGCAGATGAGACATCTTGCAGTAGTCATAACGGGGAACTTACCGTAGGCGATACAGCCGATCTGCATATCACCGATCTCTTTTCCGAGAGTCTTCACGGCCCCCCCGGGCAGCTCGGGAGAGAGTGTAACGGATGCGCATCCCAGATCCCGATAAACCTCAAGTGCGCCACCGGAGGTGATGTTTGCCCGATATGACATATCAGCGATGAACCCTGCCTTTTGCGCCAGTCGGATCTGACCGACCGTGTGGCAGAGCACGCGGCTGATGCCAAGAGCCCGGAGATATGCAAGCAGCTTCTCGACCTCACCGTCGTCGGGGGTGAATGTGGGCAGAGACGCCACAAGTTTTGCCGTGCCGACAGCTTCAGTTGCCGTCTTTGCCTG
>JAGBGV010000028.1 GCA_017935805.1 Clostridia bacterium
CTCTGTCACCTTTCTTTACACAAGGGGTAGCCGGCGCACCTATATGCTGTACCATTGGAATAGCTACAGTCTTCGGAGCAGCCATAGGCTCAATTCGCCGTCTGCTGGTATTCTTGTGCTCTTCGACGTGAATACCGCCTTTGAATGTATATGCCAAATATATCACCTCTCGACTTGTTTTCATGATTGTATAATTACACGAGTATATTATAACTGATTCCAGCCCCAAATTACAAGAGGGTTTCGCAAATTCTCTATCATACTATGCAAAAAATCCTTTATTCTGTTCGGGAATATATTAAAAAAGTACAAAAATACACCTCTGAAGCGAAATATCTCCACTCAGAGGTGTATGTATTATTCAATTGTTATCAGACTTAGCCGAGTAGATCATCAGCTTCAACTTCTTCAAACTTATTTGCTCCCTTGATAGTGGAAACCTTAACCTTGCCGCCGGGGTTGTTGAGTGTGAATTCAATGGACGCTTCCATATCAAAAGCAATACCCTGAATATCCATGGAAACCTCGATCTCGGTATCAAAGCCTACGATGTATTCCTTGCGGTTTACAGTGATAGTGCTATTGAGCTTTTCAACAGAGAGACCGGGGAGGTCAAGGTCTGCGGCATAGCCGATAATGGACATAACTCCACCGATCATGTCGTTGATGTCGTCTGTGTCGATCTTCAATTCAACAACACGGTTGCCGCCGTCACGTTCAACATCAGCATCCTCGAGAAGCTCTTCGAACATATCCTTGAATTCATCAATCATCGCTGTAGCTTCAGCGGGCATCTGGTCCATAACATCATCCATGTCCATGCCTTTAAGCTCGTCTGCGAAATCGTCAATGTAATCGCTTACATCGGATTTTGCTTCGCCTTCTTCGCCCATAGCATTGTACTTAACATAAAGCCAACCGTCGGAGTAAGCGATCTCGCCTTCAATGGGATCATCAAACTCACCGCCGGCACCCATGCTTGAAAGCATGCTTTCCATATCGGAAAGGTCAACCTCGAAGGACGCGTAGAGTTCAAGATTGTCGATATCGTCGATGCCTGCAACTTGAATCTTACCGGAAACGGGTACTTTCATTCCCATACCCATAACGGAAGCGTCAACTGCTATTTTGTAGTCGATGTCAAATGCGTCAAGCTCGGATGTCTTCTCGATAGCGTCGGGAATAAGCTCATCCGCGGGCTTCTGCTTGCATCCAACCAGTGTAAGCATGGAAGCAACCATGAGTACTGTGAGAAGAATTGCTGTTAACTTTTTCATAGTAATATCTCCTGAAATACTTGTTATTCTTTGCATATATATGCACCTAATTTGATTATAGCACATTTATTTCGGAAATGCAACATAATTATGAATATTTATTAGAAATTTACTCTTCTCTTTCATCATTTTCGCAATTCAATCGCACGGAGTTGACAATACATATGCATGATTGTATAATGGAATCAGAATAATGAAGGGGGATATATGAAGTGGCTGACATAACAATGAAGCCTAAGAAAAGGTCAGAGCTGCGAAACAAGCTCGGATATATTTATTACGGCACGCTCCGACGGTTAAGTTGGATTCGCTCACACCGCAGTTTTGCTCGGAAGCAAAGTGACAGATTACTCGAGTATTCATATTTCTCTCACAAGACCCTGCTGAGAAGAAAACTACGCAATGTGGATATGTGGATGCAGGAAAACAAGATAGTCAATTTGAAACTCGCGGCAAAAAAGGTAAACGGCATTGTTCTTCACCCGGGAGAGGTGTTCAGTTATTGGCGGCTCATCGGTAAACCAACCCGAAGAAAAGGATATCTTGACGGAATGATACTTCACAACGGCAAGTTTATCTCCGGTGTTGGTGGCGGTCTGTGCCAGTTGTCTAATCTGATATTTTGGATGACAGTTCACACTCCGCTTACTGTTATTGAACGTCACCGTCACGGTTACGATGTATTTCCCGATTCGGGACGGACTCAGCCTTTTGCAAGCGGTGCTACCTGCTCATATCCTCACATTGACCTGATGATCCGCAACGATACACAAGAGGACTACCAGCTTATAATAAATGTGGGAGAAGAGTATCTCGAGGGAGAATGGCGCACATCTGCAGAGCCTTTATACCGATATGAAATAGTCGAGAGGAATCACACCATGCAATCGGAATTCTGGGGTGGATATACTCGGCACAACGAGCTGTATCAGCAAATATATGACCTATCGGGTAATCTTCTTTCGGACAAGCTGTTGCTTAAAAATTCCGCGATCATGATGTATACCCCGTTTCTCGAAGAAAGCACAAACAAATAAAAGCCTGAAGATCCAGGCTTTTTTGTTTAGTTCAAAAATCCCTCTCGAAGGAAAAACCGGGAAAAAGTCGCAGAAAGTCGATGCAGTTCTCTTTCACGCTGAACACCTTGCCGCTGAGATACTTCAGTTCTCCGTCAAGCTCAAATTCAACAGTGGAGGAATACAAGGCCTGTGAAGAGAATCCAAGACGTCTGTCCTCGGCGTTTCTCGCATACTTGCCCTCACCAAGCAGCGGATGACCGATATGAGCCATGTGCGCTCTGATCTGGTGTGTGCGTCCGGTTATGAGATCAATGCCAAGGAGCGTCAGATCATTTTTGCCGTTGTACGCAAGAGATTTGTATTTGGTGATGATCTCGCGGGAACCGGGCACCTGTCTGTCAAATATCCGCACGGTATTTGTTCTGTGATCCTTTGTGTGATACGCAGTCAAGGTCCGCTCACCGTTCAGCTTGCCGTGGACAGCGCAGAGATATCTCTTGTGCACACGGTTTTCGCGGATAGCCTCGTTTATCGCACGCAGGGTAGGCGCATTTTTCGCAAGTATCACGATACCGCCGGTATTTCGGTCGATTCTGTTACAAAGTGCGGGAGCGAATGAGTTTTCAGCCGACGGGTCGTACTCTCCCTTGTTCACAAGATAAGCTGTAAGTGCGAAGATGAGTGTCTCTCGCTCTGCCGCATCTGCACGGTTTTTGTCTCCCTCATCTCCGAGATGGACAAGTATCCCCGGCTTTTTGTTGCAGAGAATAATGTTCTCGTCCTCATAAACGATATCCGGCTTCACCTTGACCTTTGAGTAGTCCGGTGTATCATCCGCTCCGCCGAAGAACTCGTCGGGAATGTACATCTCGATCACATCTCCCACCGAGAGTATGTCGTTTTCGTGAGCGCGCCCGCCGTTGAGCTTGATACGCTTGGTGCGAATAAACTTGTACAGCAGGGACTTTGGCATTCCCTCCGTGGCTTTGGTCACAAACTTGTCAAGCCGCTGACCGCTGTCATTGTTATTTACGGTAAATTTTCTCATTCTTTTCTCCGATAGCTAAAAAACAAAGGCGGAAAGTGTTTGTTCCGCCGATTTGTTTGTTTATTGTAGGGGCTTCACTTGTCACTGTTACATATACGAGAATACTCCACCGTCGGGTGATATCCCACGTTCACAGACAAAGAATATCCGATATTGCCTGTGGGGGCTTCCCTTGTCATAGCTACATAACAAAGGATACTCCACCGTCGGATGATATCCCGCGTTCACAGACAAAGAATATCCGATATTGACCCCGTTATTTTGTTCCGAACAGTCTGTCACCTGCGTCGCCGAGGCCGGGAACGATGTATTTGTGATCGTTAAGACAATCGTCGAGTGCAGCGGTGTAAACCTCAACGTCGGGGTGATCTTCAAGCATCTTCTGTACGCCTTCGGGTGCAGCAACAAGGCAAAGGAGCTTGATCTGCTTGCAGCCGCGCTTCTTCAGCATGGTGATCGCATCGGATGCAGAGCCGCCGGTCGCCAGCATAGGATCGCAGACGATAATATATCTGTCCTCAATGTCAAAGGGAAGCTTGCAGTAATATTCTACTGGAAGATGTGTGTCGGGATCGCGGTAAAGACCGATGTGTCCTACCTTTGCAACAGGCACCAGTGTGAGAATACCGTCAACCATGCCGAGACCTGCACGAAGGATCGGGATGATGGCCATTTTCTTGCCGTCAACCTTCTGAGCGATCATTTTGGATACGGGTGTTTCTATCTCAACGTCAACAACAGGGATGTCACGTGTCACCTCGTAGCACATGAGCATTGCAATTTCCTCCAGAAGCTGTCTGAAGTCCTTGGAGCCTGTATCCTTTTCACGCATGATGCTGAGCTTATGCTTGATGAGAGGATGATCTACAACATGGAGGTTAGTGAGTTCCATAATAAAGTTTCCTTTCGCCTGCAAAAATATTTTATTATAGACATTATACCCCATTTTACACCTGTTTTCAAGGGCAGAAGCACAACTTTTTCGTCTCATCCGATATTTTTACAAAAAATCGTTTACAATCAGCCGCGGTATGTGATAAAATAAAGCAAGAATGACACAAAGGAGAGTACCGATGAATAATTCCGCACATACCGTATCAGTCCTGACCCTCGGATGCCGCGTAAATCAATATGAATCCGACGCGTTCTCGGCAGAGCTGAAAAAACACGGCATTACTGTCGTTCCTTTTGACACGCCATGTGATGTTGCTATCGTTAACACCTGCACGGTTACAGCGGAAAGCGACAGAAAGTCACGCCAGATGATCCGCCGCGCCGCACAAAATGCCACACATGTAGTGGTGACAGGCTGCTATGCACAGATCGAGGCTGACGA
>JAGBGV010000293.1 GCA_017935805.1 Clostridia bacterium
ATGTACTCCATGATCTCAGCCATGATCTCGTCGTTGATCTGTCTGCCGTCCTCATAGTACTGAGTACAAGCCTCTGTGGAAATGGTGAAGCCCTGGGGAACGGGGAGACCGATGTTGGTCATCTCTGCGAGGTTCGCACCCTTACCGCCGAGGATCTCACGCATGTTAGCGTTACCTTCTGTAAAGAGGTAACAATACTTCTTTGCCATTGGAATATACCTCCGCAATTTATTAATAAAATTTTTGCCTGAATTGTTTGTGCGCCACGAAAAACGGCATGACAAAATACACGCCTACAGTTTGCGCACACAGTATTATAACATATTTCTTTCCTGATTTCTACCCAAAAATTCCAAATTTTTTCAACGTTTACATAATATTCACAGTTTTTCTTCCTGAGCTGAAAATTCACCAAAAGATTAGCCAAAGTCGCCCGTATCACGTTAATCATGAATAATTTTCGCGCCCCTGTCTTGTGCCTTTTGCACAGTTGACACTAAATGTGAGGTTGTGGTATAATGAGAGGTGAAAAAGTTATGGGTTATGAGTGATGATTGCCTCGGCAAGTTATGAGTTATTGACTAACCCGTAGGGGCGGGCGTCCTCGACCGTCCAAACAAGATGGGATTCCCTCACAGGATGACAGCCAATCTCCAACCCCTGTCATTCTGAGCGAAACACGAAGTGTGTAGTCGAAGAATCTATTCAGAGATCCTTCGATTTCGCTACGCTCCACCCGGGTGGAATAATTACCGATCAAAGCCATTGGCTTTAGCTGATTCCACCCACGAGGACTACGTCCTCGGCTTGTTTTACAAAACTCACTCAGGATGACACAATAAACCGCACGCTCGGACAAGATGGGATATCGGTATGCGGTGAAAACATAATCACAACTACAAACAATGCGTAAATAATGCATACATTCAACCACACAGAAGAACGAAAGAAGTAAAAAATGTTTCTGATACATGACGATAAGAAAAAACGGTGGGGAAAGCCCCCGGACGGCACGAGCGAAAAGGCTGTCCCGGAGATACACGATTCCCTCAAGGCAGAGGACGAAGCCCCACTCGACGAAAATATAGCAGACCTTGTGCGCCAGGCACAGAACGGTGACGACGACGCCTTCTCCGAGCTGGTCCGGCACTACGAAAAATTCGTGTACAACACCGCTTGCAAGGCTCTCTCTGCCGGCGGAAGAAGCATCGACGGTGCAGATGACATTGCTCAGTCAGCATTCATTAAGGCTTGGCTAAACCTGAGTCTCTTCCGAGGGGAATGCACATTCTCCACTTGGCTGTACCGCATAACCGTCAACACGGCGCGGGATATGCTCCGATACGAGTCGCGCCGAGGCACAGTCTCACTGGTCAAGGACACCGAGGATGAGGACGACGGCAGCGAATGGGACGTTCCGGTAACCTCCGGCGACACCATTCCCGAGGACGCAATGGAGCGCAAGGAAGCAATTCTCGCAGTCCGCCGCGCAATAGAAGAGCTGCCCGAGGATCAACGCCAGATCATCGTAATGAGGGATCTGCACGAGCTGTCTTATCAGGAAATTGCGGACAAGCTTGGCATAGAGCTGGGCACGGTTCGTTCCCGAATCAACCGAGGACGGCAAAAGCTAAAAAATATTTTAGAAAACGGGAACTTTTTCGGTTTTCCGTCGTCTAAAGGGTAAATCAACAATAATAACATAACATCGAAAGAGAATTTATATGAACGAACATGATAATTTGACACCCACGGAGATGGAATCATATCGTTCTGCCCTGAAGGAATCATACCCTGCCCCCAAAACCGACATACACGCAAACGTAATGAAGCAGATCCGAGCCGAGCGCATACTCATGAAGAAGCGCGCAAGACAGAAGCTCTTCGTTAAATGGGGCAGTGTGGCGGCGTGCCTCTTGCTTGTTGGCATGGTCGCGCTGAAGGTAGTTCCCGAGGCAGACAAGATGATGGCTCCTATGGCTGAAAACAGCGGTGGCATGGCTGAGGATGTCTCTGTTGCAAGATGGGATATCCGCGACAACGACGAGGCAGACTCAGTACACTGCGCAGCCGAAAATAATGCACCCTCAGATGATTACGCACCCGAGGCGGAAAACTTACAGGATGATCCTCCCGCACAGTTTTACGGAATAACGGTAAACGACTCAAAGGTGACGGGCGATAACATCGACGTAGAGAAGCCCGAAGGTATGGATCTTCTGAACAACGGCGACAAGGATTCCCCCGAAGCTGAAGCTCCCGCAACCGAGGCTCCGGCAACGGAAAAGCCCACAACACTCGCTCCCGAAACCGAAGAGGAGACCGAGGAAACTGAAGAAGAACCCGAGACCGCAGCGGCTGAGGAAACAAAATAAAAAATAAGCTAACTGACGAGAGATCATCGGTTAGCTTTTTTGTTGTATATAGATATCCACTCTTTAGTCTCACGATTCAGATGAGGCTAACCGGCGAGCAGAAAAAAGGTAGGACAAAATGAAATTAATCCTTACGGATCGGGAAAGATGTCAGAAACGCCCGTCAACTACTCATCCTATTATTATACTGTCTCCACTATCAGGTCGATCAGCCGTCCGAAAACTTCTCTCACACAGTTGGCAGTCTCCGTAACTTCCTCGTGGCTGAGCTTTACCGGCAATACGCCTGCCGCCATATTTGTTACACAGCTTACGCCTACTACCTGCATTCCGCAGTGTCCTGCCACGATCGCTTCAGGAACTGTGGACATACCCGCCGCGTCTGCTCCCATAATACGGAACATACGGATCTCCGCCGGTGTTTCGTAATTTGGTCCGGAATACATTGCATACACACCCTCGCGGAGCAAAATATCAGCTTCCGCGGCTTTCTCCTTGATCTTCTCCCGAAGAGATGCGGTATACAGGTCGGACATATCCGGGAATCGGGGTCCGAATTCATCCATATTGGGACCGATCAGCGGATTTGCACCGGAATAATTGATATGGTCGGAAATGAGCATCAAGTCTCCCGGCTTGAAATTCAGATTTACACCGCCGCAAGCATTGGTGAGCACAACGGTTTTTACCCCAAGTGCCGCAAGTACGCGAATGGGTAATGTTATTTCCCTCTGGGGAAGTCCTTCATAATAGTGAATACGTCCCTGAAGAACCACAACCTCCCGTCCGCATTTCTTGCCAAAGACAAGCGCTCCGCTGTGTCCGGGAATAGTTGGAACAGGAAAGTTTGGAATCTCACTGTAGGAAATGCGCACCGCATCATCTAACGTATCGGCATATCCGCCGAGGCCACTGCCCAGCACCAGGCCTATAGTAGGACGGGCTGATACCCGTGCGCAGATATACTCCGCTGCCGCTTTGATCTTTTCATAATCAGTCATTGTGAATTCCCCCTGATAAGTTTATTGATTATCTGACATTATTATACAATAAAAAAGCTATGATTTCCACCGGTTTTTCAAAACATCTGCAGTTTCTGCAATAAAAAATCCGCCCGCATAGCGGGTGGTTTTTCATTTTCGGGCATAGCCCTA
>JAGBGV010000294.1 GCA_017935805.1 Clostridia bacterium
ATGGTTTTCCAGCAGATCCTCGTCGCTACCGCCGATACCGATCTCATTGGAAAGTCCCCACACAACGATACTGGCGTGATTGTAGTTCTGGGTAATGAGTTCCTTCATCTGGGAGATCGTGTTCTCGCGTGCTCCGGGCATGTGTCTGGAGATATAGGGGATCTCAGCCCAGATCACCATACCGCGCTCGTCGCAGAGATCGTAGAAGAACTGATCGTGCTGGTAGTGAGCGAGACGGATAGTGGTTGCACCAACCTCGCAGATGAGGTCCATGTCCTCTACATGATGCTCGGGAAGGAGAGCGTTGCCGAAGCCCCATCTGTCCTGGTGGCGGGATACGCCGCGAAGGGGGTATTCCTCGCCGGTGAGGATGAAGCCGCGATCGGGATCGATCTTGAACGTACGGCAGCCGAAGCGGTTGCAAACGTTGTCGAGAACCTCGCCGCCCTCTACGATCTCAACTTCACAGCAGTAGAGGTAGGGGTCACGGCGTCCGTGCCAGAGGTGCACGTCCTTGATCTCGAACGTAGCCTTTGTGTCCGTAGTTTCAATCTTCTGAAGCTCGTTTTCATCCTTGTCGTAAATCGTGTAAACGAGGGACTGACCGTCCATAAGATTCTTAACGTACACTTCAACCTCTACGGTTGCGTCTGCGCCGTTCACAGTGGGAGTGATCTTTAGACCGGGTGCGCCGTAGTAGTCGAGATCGAAGTGGGCGTTGTTTACGCAGATGAGGTTTACGTTACGGTAGATACCGCCGTAGAAGGTGAAGTCCGCAGTCTGCGGATATACTGTTTCGTTGATGGTATTTTCAACAACAACAGCGATCTCGGTATTGTCGCCGAGCTCCTCTGTGATGTTTACTCTCCATGTGGAGTAGCCGCCGTCGTGATGCGCGAGCTTCTTGCCGTTCGCGTATACGTCAGCGGAAGCGTTTGTTCCTCTGAACTCGAGGTAGTAAAGATCGGATACGGGAAGCTCAGCGCGGTTTAATGTTTTCTTGTAAACGCAGTGACCGCGGAAATAATCGTTACCGCCGTCCATACCGTCCTCTGCGTTCCAGGAGTGGGGAAGATTGACGCTTTCGCCGCCTGCGACGGAAGGATCGGCTGAGTCCTTGACGAACAGCCAGTTGTCGTTAATGCATAATACGTTTCTCACAGTAAATTCTCCTATAAAATTAGATTACTTTTTGATTATACGGAAGAAATATTACCTCCGTATGAACATTCGAAAAATGAGGCGTCCGACGTGTTTGTCGGACGCCGAGGCTTTGCAAATGATTATTCAGCAGCGTGTTTTGCAGCAAGATCCTTGGACATGGTTTCGAGAGTTTTCTTGTCAATGTTGTAAATAAGAGCAACACCAACGAACTGGCAAACTGCGCTGAGAAGGTAGAGAGCAGCAACGAGCCAGCAAAGTCTGCCTGCGGTTTCAGCGGACTGTCCAATAGTGCCGAGAGCAGAGTCATAACCGATAAGGGATGTACCCATGATAGCGATTACTGCTGCGGGACCAACGCCCTGAGCGAGCTTACGGAAGAAGGAGTGAAGCGCGTAAATAACGCCTTCTTCTCTCTTACCGGTCTTCCACTCGGAGTAGTCGATAGCGTCACCCATCATAGCCCAGGATACGCAGTTGTAGAAGCCCATACCGAGACCGAAGAATACGAGACCGATCATATAAACGATAAGCTGAACGTTTTCGGGGCAGAGCGGGAAGATGCAAAGGATAGCACCGCCTACAAGTCCGGAGATAGAGCCGATAGAAGCAACCTCTTTCTTACCGTACTTCTTAACAAGCTTTGTAGCGAAGGGCATGAAAATGAACATGGGAAGGAAGCCAACCATCTGAACGATACCGGAAAGGGAAGCCTGTCCGAAGTGAGTAGCAAACATGATGGTAGTAGCTGTTGTAGCGGACTGCATACCGAGGAACATACCCATAGCAGCGATAGTACAACCAACAGCGGGACGGTTCTTCATAAAAGTACCGAATGACTTGAAGAGGTTGACTTTTTCGCCCTCTTTATTAAGCTCGGCATATTCGTTTCCGCGGATTGTGATGTTCTTAATCATGAAGATAAATGCAACGAAGCCGAGAACACCCATGATAAGCGCTGCCCAGAATACTTTGTCACCAAGGAGAATTTCGAGCTGCTTACCGGTGAGGGGGCTAAGCACAGCTTCACCTGCTTTATATGCTTCGCCTGTAATAGGGCTGGTGTGGAAGTTTTCGGGAGCAAACGCGCTTTCAGCACCCTCGGGGATCTCAATTCTGTCAAGGAAGCTGGTGGAGCCATCATAGGTTACCTTCTGCCAAATGAGCAGGGGAAGGATCATACCGGGGATCATACCGCCAACTGCGCCGCCGATGGATCTGAATACGGAAAGCTGAGCTCTCTCACCCGCATCTTCGGTAACGATGTTGAGCATTGTACCGTAAGGCACGTTAGCCATAGTGTAAGCAGCATTCCAAATTATGTATCCAAGAATGAAGAGGATTGCCTTAAGAACAGTGCCTGCATTCGGGAAGGGAAGGAATACGGCAGCACCTCCCACGAGAAGACCGATCGCACCAATAAGGATGTAGGTCTTGTACTTACCGAGCTTGTATTTTCTCTTGTCGTTGTCGATTAAAGAACCGATGAGCGGGTCATTAATAGCATCCCACGCCTGAACTATAAGGAGAAGGATGGAGAATAGACCTGTTTCCATCATCATGTAAACAAGCCAGAAGGTCTGAACTGTACCCTTGAGCGAGAAGCTCATGTTACAGCCAAAGTCGCCGGCAGCATAAGCAAGCTTATCACGTATGCCGAATTTGCGCTTTCCGTTTGCGTCTAAAACGGGGGCTTTTTTC
>JAGBGV010000295.1 GCA_017935805.1 Clostridia bacterium
CACTATGGGAAACAGAATCGACGGAGGCGACAGCGGCGGGGTTACTACCTCCGAGTAGATATCCATGTTGTTGCGGGTAAGAAATGCGGAGAGTGCTCCCACCGCTAAGGCAATAAGTATTGATATGATATATGGCTTGATCTTCTGTTTCATTTTATCACCACCTCTGTGGCAGTATATGCGGCGGTAACGGAAGATATGCGGTTGACAGAACTACGGCGGTCGTGTATAATTTAGTTATATGATTTAGTAGCGGAGGAATTATGAAAATAACAGTTGCAATAGATTCATTCAAGGGAAGCCTTACCACTTTTCAGGCAGGAGAGGCGGCTCGTGTTGGTATAAATAAAGTGTTCCCAGATGCTGAGGTGCAGGTTTGTCCTCTTGCCGACGGAGGTGAGGGCACGGTTGCGGCGATAGTTTCGGCAACAGGCGGAGAGATGCAAAAGATCACTGTGACAGGACCTCTCGGCAAGCCTGTAGTGGCTGAATACGGCATTATTCGCGATAGTAAAACTGCCATTATTGAGATGTCCGCGGCGGCTGGGATCACTCTTGTTGCGCCGAGTGAGCGAGATCCAATGAAAACGACCACCTACGGTGTGGGGGAGATGATCGCGGATGCTATCGGTAAGGGATGTCGCGAGTTTATCGTGGGTATCGGCGGAAGTGCCACAAATGACGGTGGCATCGGCATGCTGACTGCCCTTGGGTTCAGCTTCCTTGACAAAGACGGAAATGCTCTCGACGGTTACGGTGCGGATCTCGAAAAGATCGCTGAAATAAGCACCGTCGGAGCTCTCGGTGAGATCGGTGAGTGCCGATTCCACATAGCGTGCGACGTGAAGAATCCCCTGTGCGGTGAGCTTGGTTGCAGTGCTATCTACGGACCGCAGAAGGGTGCTACTCCCGAGACGGTCAAGCTGATGGACGGCTGGCTTGGAAATTACGCGAAGCTGACAAAGGCAGTCCTGCCGCAATCTGACGAAAATTATCCCGGCTCCGGTGCGGCGGGCGGTCTTGGATTTGCGTTTATGTCATATCTCGGCGGCACACTTGAATCGGGAATCGAGCTTGTTATGTCGGCGACTGGTTTGGAAGCGCATATCAGTGATTCCGACATCGTTGTGACGGGTGAGGGTCGGCTTGACGGTCAGTCAGCTATGGGTAAGGCGCCCGTCGGTGTTGCGCGTCTTGCAAAAAAGTACGGAAAGCCTGTTGTTGCCTTTGCGGGATGTGTAACGGATGACGCGGGCGAGGTTAACAAAGAGGGAATCGACGCTTTCTTCCCGATACTTCGCGCACCAACCACTCTTGAGGCGGCGATGGATATTGAGAATGCCAAGGTCAACCTTGCGTCAACTGCCGAGCAGGCTATGAGGCTCATCGGTGCGTTTATGAAATAAGAAAAAGCCATAGGCTAAGCTAAATGCTCGGTCTATGGCTGTATTTTTTTCAGGTGAAATATGAGGACGCAGATGAATACCCTCTCAGTCATCTTCGCATTATTTCATGATACTCGATGACAGCTCTCCCATACCGTAATTTCATTGCTGGGAGAGTCTTCCCTTAAGTTCAGCTGAGCCCAAAGCCTCTCTCAAGGTGGACTGTTTGAACAAAAATGAATTTATGGGCATTATTATTCTTTTCTGAATTGAGCAATTATTTTTCAACTGTAAAAAACAAACGCGGGAAATTTAAGATTATTTTACCATTTTTATGCAAAGGATAATTATTCTTGATCTCTTCCATAATGTCTTTCTTAAATTCATCCTTCATTGAATCATCGATTTGAGAAAGATAAGGTCTTAAACCTGTTCCTTCATACCAAGACCAAAGAGCCTCATATGACGGAATAATATGATGGTAAGTAATCGTCCAAATATCAAAGTAATCAGATAAATCAGAAATAACATTATAGTATTCATCAACGCTACTGTTAGTATGATTTCTTTGATGCTTTATAACCGCTTTCCACTTTTCACCAGTAACTACTTTACTGATCAAACGGTGAATTGGTTCGTCAAAATTACAAGGAATCTGAACTGCCAGAATTCCACAATCATTCAAAAGCTTATAAAGATTTTTGATGGTATTAAGCGGATTCGGAAGCCACTGAAGGCAAGCATTTGAAAAGATTAAGTCGAATTTTTGGCTAGTATTCTCTATAAATACATCTGCGTCCCACTGTTCAAATGATATGTTGGGATAATCTTTTCTTGCTCTTTCTATCATGTCTGAAGAGAAGTCAATTCCCAATATATCTGCGTTTGGAAATATATTTTTTATTACAACCGAACTGTTTCCCGGTCCGCACCCAACATCAAGAGCTGACGAAATATTTCGATCTTCAATTCGTCTGGCCAAATCAATCGCCGGCTGAGTTCTCTCTTTCTCAAACTCCAAATATTTTTTGGAATCCCACCTATTTTCCATCTGCAAATCCTCCCGACAGTGGTTCTCATTGTTTTGTCAAACTGGAATCTACTTCTACTCTTTTAAGATAGCTTTTATTGCTTCTAAGGCATTGTCTGCAATTATATCGGCCTCATAGTCAGACCATGTATGCCGAAATTCACCAAGGCTTCCCTTGCCTCCCCCTGTTAATACCAAGATCCCTTTGCAACCGGCGTTTTTAGCCATCACAATCTCATTTTTACCAATATCACCTATGACAAAACAATCTCTTATATTTAGATTGTACTTTTTTATACATAACTGTATCAACCCGGTTTTAGGCTTTTTACAATCGCAGTTATCGCTGTTTTGATGTGGGCAACAGAGAAACTCATTAATTAAGATTTCATTTGAATTAAAGTAATTGAGTATACGGTCGACCATTTGGTTATAGGTTTCAACAGAAAGCGTTCCTTTGCCGATTCGGCTTTGATTGGTAATAACAATATTGTGGTATCCGTTATCTCTTGCCAATTTTAATGCTTCCTTTGAAAATGAATAAGGTTCAAACAGTTCAATGCTTGTAACCGCATCACCGCCCAAAGTTCCTTGCAAATCCCAAAATATAGCTTTGCTCATAAAGAAATCCCGTCTCTTTAATAGAAATTATATATGAAAAACGAATTCAGTTATTATCGAACTGCTTTTACATGTTCGATTGCTCTCCATACAGGTGCGGCAGTTGGTCTATTGCTTTTTTTACTCACCCAACGCGACTCCTGTAATCGTTCCGGCGCCTTCTGCCATGAATCCCCGCTCCTCAATATCAAGCTGTATTTTTGACTCATTTCCTGTGAATGTCCATATCATGTGATGAGGACAGTTGCGGAAGCGAACGTGGAGAGTGATCTTGCCTTCTTCGGCAGTGAAAGAAGATGACATTTCCGTTCTGGCAGGTAGAGGATTAAACTGGAATGCGGGCATATTCGGTTTGATCACGGGCACGAAAACAGTGCTGTCTGCCCAGTAGCCGTTGCCTGCAGTAATCGTTTCGCAGTTTGCGCCGTCGGTCATGTGAACGGACAGGGTGTTATCTGTTCGGGTGATATACATTCCCGTAATATCTGTGGGATTCGCCTTCAGCCTGTAGAATACATTTTCCATACCGCTTGGGGTATTGTCGGATGAGAGTGGAGTGAATTCGGGGAGTGCGAGCGGTTCATCAGTTGTGCTGTAGAGATTGTCGATCAGGTTGTATACCGACTCAACTTCTCCCCACATGTCGCCGAGCATACCCTGTATTGCGACTACCATTTCCCGCTCGGGGAATACCATCATGAGCTGTCCGAATGCGCCGTCTCCGCGGTATCCTTCTCTTGCATTGCGCCAGAACTGGAATCCGTAACCTGCACACCAGTCGGGAGAGCCGTTGCCTGTATTGTCGGAGATGTAAGATGTGGCTTCCTCTACCCATTCTTCGCTGAGATAACGCTTGCCGCCAAACACGCCTTTGTTAAGATAAAGCTGACCAAGTGCGGCAATATCGTCACAGTTTACGCATATACCGCAGCCGCCCTGCTGGATACCGCTTCTTACTCTGTGCCAGGTTGTGCCGAAAATTCCCATGGGGATAAACAGCTTCACCGTAATATAGTCAAGGAGAGACATGCCTGTGAGCTTTTCCACAATTGCCGCAAGGATGCAGGTAGCGCCTGTGTTATAGGCAAAGTGAGTACCCGGCTCATACACCACAGGCTGTGCGAGAAATGCTTCTACAGCGTCGTCTGCGAGTGCGATCTTATCCATTACACAGCTTTCATGGCCTGTATTCATTGAAAGTACGTGAGACAGGTGCATTTTCGCGAGGTTTTCGGACACTTCCGCCGGGCATTTGTCGGGGAAAAGATCAACAATTCGCGCATTTGTATCAAGCTTTCCCTCGGTCACCAGCATGCCGATTGCAGTGGAGGTGAAGCTTTTTGAGAGGGAGTAGGATTCCCGCTTGTCGTCAGATGTATACGGCGGTATGGCAAGGCGGATTACTGTTTCTCCGCGGTGCAGAAGCTTTATTGAATGTACCTCACCGCTTATTGCGTTGCGCTTAAAGAATGCGTTCAGTGCAGCGCTGGATACGGATGGGTGAATGTAGTTGCTCATTTTGCGCTCCTTTGCAATGTGTTTTCTTAATTATAGCACATTGTTAGCCGAAGTTTCAATATTTTGTAAAAAATCGGAACAACTGCTTCACTTTATTCGTCTTATATGATAGACTAAATATGTAAGAATGTTTATTGAGTGAGATACGGAAAATGACATAAGGAGGTCATAGATGAAAGGTAGTCTGTTAACAAAAGTTAGTTTGATAGCGATACTGATACTTGCCTTGACGCTTGTGGGATGCGGCGGGAAAAAGCCTGTAGAGACAGATGTACCGGAGACAGATGCTCCGGAAACGGATATACCCGAAACAGATTTGCCCGAAACAGATTTGCCGGAGACAGATGCGCCGGAAACGGATTTGCCCGAAACAGACGTGCTCGAGACAGGTGTGCCTGATGCATACCGCATGCTGGCAAGGGAAATAAATGTTGACTTAGGGTTTGAACCGACGCAGAACCATCACTCCCCCGGATTTATTGGATATGCCAAGGAGTATGTGCAAAAACGAGTTGCCTATGCTCTTTACTCGGGCTACAATGTTTCCTCAGCTGAGCTTCTGGGAATGGATTTTGTCAGCACCGACGTGGCAGGACTTTGGGAGTGGGTGTGGACCATGGAACTTTCTTACAACATTAACGTTTGGGGAGAGGAAACAGACGAGGTAACAGGTGAAACTGTAACCTTTGACGGAATTATCAGCAATGAGACCGAAGGAAAAGCCTATCTTTTGGTTGCAAACTATCGCAAAAACGCAGGTGATGTTGAGATGCACAAATTTATCACCGAGGCGGAGATAAACGTGCTTTACGGTGAGAATAATCCCGACAAATACACACTCGCCGCATCTCAATATTTGCAGGAAAGCAAGGATGCGTATATTCCCGACAGAGAATACACCCTTGACGAGGTAGTATGGCTTGAGATGGCAGATATGTATCCCACTCGTGCTGAGTGGGATTATCTCAAATGTTGTGCTTACACAATGACAGCTTCCGAGGTGGACGAATACGGCAAGTTGTCTGTTAAGGTGATTGCTTACGAGGGAGAGTACTCTCTTGTTGACGGCAAGATTGTTGAAAATGGCGGCGAATATTTTAAGATCATCATTCCTTTCATCGTTGACGAAACGGGATACACAACTATCACCAAATCGAGCGGCAATGTATATGAGAAAGAAAAAGACCCTGCGTTGAGTGAAGAATGTCGCAAGAAGGCAGAGGCACACTTTGCAAATCATATGAACAGATGAAGATCGAAGAGTGATACAAACGGTTAGTTTTACAGCAAAATAAAATCAGCGTTCAGATGCGGTGATATGGGTCGGAGCGCTTACATAACGGAAGCAACGACATGAAATACAAAAAAATCGTCGCGGGCAGGTTTACCAATCGCCCTAACAGGTTTATTGCACGGGTTGAGGTTGACGGTGCGATTGAAACTGTTCACGTTAAGAATACGGGGCGATGCAGGGAGCTGCTCATTCCCGGATGCACAGTTTATCTTGCGGTGGCGCAAAACCCCGAACGAAAGACGAAATATGATCTGATAGCAGTTGAAAAACAGACCGAGCGCGGTGTTGTCCTCATCAACATGGACTCGCAGGTGCCGAATGATGTGGCAGCAGAGTGGATCCCTCG
>JAGBGV010000296.1 GCA_017935805.1 Clostridia bacterium
ACAGGAATTTGAATCTATGGAACATTTCAAACAGGAGCTAATAGAATATCTGGATTACTACAATTTCCGTCGCAGAAAAGCTAAATTAAAAGGCTTGCCGCCTGCTATTTACAGACAACAAGCCCTTTCGGTAGCTTGAACGGTTTTTGTTCTATATTTTTGTCTAACTTTTTGGGGTCAGTTCAATTTCGCATCGGAGTTTTATTTATTTTGACCGCATTTTCCAATAATCTTGACAAAGCGCGCAGTAAATGATATATTTAGAGATGAAGTATTTTTCACAATCGAAAGGAATTCTGCAATGTTTGATAACGCAAAATGGATATGGAGAAAAGACGAAGCACAGGCTGATGAGCATGTTGATTTTGTTGACAAATTCGTCGCAAGTCCTTCTGCCTCTCACACACTTACAATAGCCTCAGACTCAAACTATGCTATATATATAAATGGAACTCTTGCCGCGTTTGGTCAGTACGCTGACTACCCCAAATATAAAATAGCGGATGTGGTTGATGTAACAAAGTTCGTTCGTGAGGGTGAAAACCGCATTGCGGCTATTGTTTGGTATTACGGTCGCGAAGGATCTTCAACTTATGCGCTCGGCAAAGCCGGTCTTATCTATGAGATAAAGGATGAAGCCGGGAATGTAGAAGCATACTCAAGCGAAGATACTCTCTCCCGTCTCTCTCCCGGCTATATTCAGCATAAAGAGGACCTTATCTCCGGTCAGCTTGGATTTACTTACCACAGAAACGAGCAGGCTGCGGACAATTTCATTAACGAAGATGTTCCGGGATTTGAAAAGAGCCGCATAGTCCGGGGAATTTCCTATAAATTTAACAAGCGTCCCAACAAGAAATTAGTTCTCCGTGACAGACTTCCCGCGCGCATCTGTCAGCAGGGTACGTTTAACTATACCTGCGACCGCGAGGTTGGTCCCAATCTTCAGCACGCTGCGCTGTCCTTCCACTTTGTTATCTCCATGGCTGAGGGTTGCGGCTTTAATCCTGTGCTGACTGACAGCGGACGTGTTATCAATATGAAGGCGCCAGATTACGCAGACGGCAACATTTACTTTATCGTGGACCTTGGTAGCGAGACCTCCGGATTTGTTGACTTTGACATTGAAGTTCCCCACGATTGCCGAATCGACATCGGTTGGGGTGAGCATCTCGCTGACGGACGCTGCAGAACCGCGATTCCCGAATTCTGCTGTGATGTGCTTGCCAAAAAGGGTCGCAACAACTTCTTTGACCCCTTCCGCAGAATGGGCTGCCGTTATGTAGAGTTCTTCATTCATGCAAGAGAAGCAAAACTTCATTATGCAGGTCTCCGTCCCACAACATATCCGCTTAACGTAAAGAAATACAAGAGCGGCAATCTGCTCCGCGATACAATCTACGAGGTTTGCCAGAATACTCTCATTCAGTGTATGCACGAGCATTACGAGGATTGCCCCGGTCGCGAGCAGGCACTCTACACTCTCGACTCACGAAACCAAATGCTCTGCGGTTATTACGCATTCAATGAGACCGAATTCCCCCGTTCTTCTCTCCGACTTATTGCTGAAGGGCTTCTGGACGAAGGACTCCTTATTCTGTGTTATCCAAGTGACGCAGATCTTCTTATCCCCTGTTACTCAAACGCTTATTTGATGCAGATGGCGGAATATATTGAGCACAGCGGTGATATCACTCTTGCCACAGAGCTGTTCGATGTTCTCACCACTATTATGAACACCTTTGAAAAGAAGATGGATGAAAAGTACGGCGGTATCATCCCCAACTTCACTGGAAACAAGCGCTATTGGAATTTCTATGAGTGGCAGCCGACTCTTATGGGTCAGGCAGAGCATGAGGAATGTGCAACCTACGACGCTCCTCTTAACGCATTCTATTCCATTTCCCTTCAGTCTATGGCATATATCTGCGAAAAGACAGGTCTCGGAGATGCTGAGCATTATAGAAAACTCTCAAAGACGGTAAACAGCGCAATGGCAAAGCATTTCTACAACAACGAAACAAAGCTGTTTGAAACCCGCATCGGCATGGACAACGGACGTTACAGCGTTCTCACAAACTCCCTTTGCCTGCTTTGTGGCGCAGCTGACGGACTTGATACAACAAATATTCTCCGCATACTCGCACCTAATGGCAAAGATAATCTTGGACTTGAAGTTATTCCCAACACTCTCAGCATGAACAGCTTCAGATTCGACGCACTCCTCAAGGCAGATTTTTAAAAATTCAAGTCTGTTATCCTTGACGAAATCGACCGCGACTATCTCTACATGCTCCGCGGTGGCGCAACGTCATTCTGGGAAACAATTATGGGCGAGAGTGATATTATCGGCGTGTGCGGAAGTCTTTGCCACGGTTGGTCTGCCCTTCCTATCTACTATTACGAGATCCTGAACTAATATTGTAGTAGTCATGAAATATATTCTTGCGATAAATACCACAGAACACGGTAAAAGCTCATTCGAGTTCTCTGATTCACAGTCCTTCCCTGTCAAACTTGCCGCATACGGACTTGACATTACTGTTAACAGATCAGATGTACACTCCCTCGTCGAATACTCTATTTCATTTATTCCTTCAGAGGCAGTCCGTCTTCACTCAATAACCCTTTTAGCTCCATTTGCGGAAAGCGACATAGGCTGTGAATATCCTATCTATATGCTTGATAACAGCCTCTGCACAAACACATTTGCAACGATAAAGGAGATAAACGAGTGTTCAGGTACTACTCGTTCCCGTGAGATCGTTACCGCACACGGCAGAAGCGGGAACCTGAATGCAGCATTCACCTCTTTCGAGAGGTTTTATACCGAATTCCGCACTGACAGCAAGGCTATCACCGCCTTCTATGCTCTTGAAGATAAGCCGGTGCGTCCCGGTGAGGAATATAATCTTGAGGCACTCCTTATTGACAATAAGCTGAGTGGACTGGAATTTTTCGATAAATACGCGGATATTCTTAAGGAAAAGTACCATATCGGAGATATGAAGCCCACTCCGGCAGGCTGGTCATCATGGTCATGCCTTTACGGCTACGTTACAGAAGCGGATGTGGAAAAGCAGGCGAGACTCATTTCGGAAAAATGGCGTGACCTTGGTGCGGATCTTATCCAGATAGACGACGGCTGGCAAAAAGGCGGATCTTTCGGCGGACATTGGACTCCCGAGCCAACGACCTTTAGAGACGGCATCCCCGCACTCCGTGAAAAGATCAACGATCTCGGTCTGAGACTCGGTCTTTGGCTCTCACCCGGACTTATAGTTGACGAATCGGAAATGTTTGAGGAGCTGAACAACTGTCTTCTAAGAAAGGACGGCAAGCTGATAAAATCCTTTGGCGGTGACGAGGCTCTGTCAGCAACAAAGAACGGATCTGTTTATTCACTCGATATTGGAAAAGAAGAAACACTTGAATATCTGAAGAAGATCTTCACCCGCGCAAAGAATGAATACGGTGCGGAATACTTCAAGATAGACTTTATTATGAACCTGCTGCTTCGCCTTGTAAGCGACGGAAGCCGTGTGGAATATGATGACGGATATTCAGTTGAGCTTTACAGGAGATATATCCGTACCATCCGCGAAACCGTGGGTGATGATATCTTCCTTTTAGCTTGCGGTGCTCCAATCGGTGAGTCTGTCGGTATATTTGACTCTATCCGCATATCTCCCGACATCACATGGGAAGGTGCAGGCAATCCGGGACATCCCGGAGCGTGGAATATTCTTTCAATGTGTGCTTGCTCCGCCATACTCAGAAGTCCACTTCATGGCAAAGTATTCATAAATGACCCTGATGCACTTCTGCTCAGAGATTTTCTCACAGATAAAGGGAACGACGGCCTTGCATTAAGCCACGAAGAAGCGAAAATGTGGGCTACAGTTGTTGCCATGAGCGGTGGGCACATACTCTTGAATGAAGAAATTGACAGGCTTTCCCCAAAGCGGTGTGATATGTTCACAAGCATTCTTCCGCCTCTTGGTGTTGCAGCTCGTCCACGGGATTTCTATGAATATCCGATGTGTACCGAATCTTTTATCGACCGGGAAGACGCACAGCTTGTTGCTCTGTACAATTGGGGTGAGAAAGATCTGAAGAAGACCTTCAAAAACCCATTCGGCAAGCCTGCTGTAATTATCGACTGCTGGTCGCGGGACGTTGTCGGCGTAATTGATACGGACATGGAATTCACCCTTGAACCTCACACCTGCCGTGCGTTTATTGTTAAACCGCTGACTGATGGATTTCTCTATTCAGACGGCAACTTCTACCTTGGGCTTGGAGAAAGAAGCGGCAAGGAATACTACTATTATCCAAACAGTGCACCGGGTGGATATACAAAGGTTGAATCTGCTGTTCTCGACGGATTATACACAAAATAAAAAAACAAGGCTACGGGATCACTCAGATATGTGCCCCAAAAGTTAGACACTTTTGGAATACTACAAAGTGATCCCGACCGTTTTTTGTATATATAAAAATTTATATAATTATGTTTTTATGGTATATAACGGTAATATCTATGCTCTTCTTGATTTTCAATATATAATGCATCGCCAAGTAAAGTGATATATACATTTCTTCCTGTTTTAATATGCGAAGTATAGAAATTTTCGCTAGGTATCTCCCAAGGATCATTAATAAGTGTTTGACCTATAAAAGTAACGTCAATAGGTAGCTCTTTCAGGCTTTGTAAATCAGAACTATATACATCATACGACCATAGCATGCCATTATAGTAAATACACTCAATCTGTACTTGTCCTTTCGGATAACCGGTTTCCTCTGCTTTACTACTTTCTTCAATATGTGAAATGTTGTTAGTACATGAAAACATCGTGGCAACACAGAGTATCAACAATATAACTATACCCTTTACTCTCGTCATGATAGATAATCCTTTCATAATTAAAGTAAATTAAATTTTCAAAGCATTTATCCAGTTCACAAAATGTCAACCTGCAATTCGCAATACTAACCCTCAAACATGTTCATTGGCATCTCCTCCCTGCAATGTCATTACAACTTCAAATAATCAATATCCTCAACAAAAGCAAGGTATCTATTGTTATTTTCACCAATTATTTTATCAGAAGTTCGCACAAATGTCAATATTTCTACACAAATTAATTATAATTAATAACAAAAAACTTTAATAAAAAGAGAGCGTGATATGCGCTCCAAAAAGTTAGACACTTTGGGGTTCACTTCGTTCTCGAAGCCTTTTGTTTTTATATCACTTTCTCAATTATCCGTGCAAACTCCTCAAGTCCTGCTTTGTCATTTTCACTAAAGCGGTCAAACACAGGACTATCAATGTCAAGCACGCCCACAACCTCACCGTTTTTTCGAAGCGGAATAACTATCTCTGAATTTGACGCACCGTCGCATGCGATATGACCGGGAAAATCATGCACATTGGGTACGAGCATAGTCTTGTTCTCCTGTACCGCAGTGCCGCACACGCCCTTTCCTACTGCTATTTCAATGCATGCGGGCTTGCCTTGAAATGGTCCGAGCACGAGACGTCCGTTTTCCATAATATAGAATCCCGCCCAGTTCAGTCTGTCCAGAGAATCGAATAAAAGTGCCGATGCGTTGGCAAGATTGGCTGTTTTATGCGGTACACCGTCGATCAGCGCGATTAACTGTGCGTTCAGCTTTTTGTAGTTTGTCATAGCTTGCTCTCCGTTATCTATTATAAGAATAATATACCATATTTTCCATAGCTTTTCAA
>JAGBGV010000297.1 GCA_017935805.1 Clostridia bacterium
TGTTGATATCCTTGGGAAGGTTTCCGTCAAGCTTGATACCGTCCTTTGCGTGGGTATGTACAACGTACTTACCAAGGGACTTCAGTGCATTCTCGGGTCTGTCGCCTGCAACCATTACGAGGTTTGCGGGGTCGAAGTTAACGCGAACACCGCCTGCATCAAGGCTGTCAAGAAAGTCACCAAGGATCTTACCGGTCTCGGGACCTGTCTCAACTGCAAAGGATGCACCGATGGAGTCACCGTAGAGAGCAAGCTCACGGCAAGCTTTACGCATGATCTCCTTTTTCTCACACTCCTCAGCGGGAACAGTACCGATGTGAGTGGTAACTACGTTTGTGTTCATCTTCAGAGCAAGCTCAAGAACTCTCTTGGAGCGATCAACGTAGAAGGGGTTGTTCTCAGCATCAGCAAAGCCTGTGCCGAAGTCACCGCAGAGTGCAGAGATAACGAGACCTGCATCCTCAACGATAGCGTTGTACTCCTTGATCTTGTCGGCGGTCATGGTGTCATATGCAAGCTCACCGTAGGTTGCATATACCTGAATACCGTCAGCGCCGAGCTCAGCGGCCTTCTTAACACCCTCACGGAAGGGAAGACGGAATGATTCAACAATAATTCCAAGTTTCATAATGTGTCCTCTTTCTTGTTAGCGGATATCCGCATTATAGTTTTATTTTAACCGCATACGCGGTATAAGTCAAGTGGGTTTGCGCGATTTGGCGATTATTTCGGTAGCTTCTGTGATCTGATGTCCTTGCCCCTGAAAACAAGAGGTCTGTATTCACCGAGAAGTCTGCTTGTGATCCTGTCATCATATCTCTTGCGAAGCTCTGCCGTTGTGAGATTTGTGTTTATAATGGTTGATCTTCCGGAGATGATCCTGGAATTTATGAGGTTGTACAGACACGATACGGTGAACTGGTTCGTAAGCTCTGTTCCGAGATCGTCGATTATCAGAAGATCCGCATCGAAGAACTGTCTTTCAGAGCCGTCACGGTCTCTCATGTCGCAGAAGGACTGCCTCTCAAAAACGGAGAACATCTCTGCCGCAGTGACGTAGACTACACCAAATCCGCGATCTATTACAGTCATGGCAACAGCCGACGAAAGGTGAGTTTTACCAAGTCCCGTTGATCCGATGAGAAGCCAGTTTTTTGCTACCTTGCCGTCAAAGCTGTCGGCAAATTTTTTCAGCTTGTCACGGTTTGTGCATGCATTCATGCGATCCTCACCGACGTAATAATCGGTGGAGAAAGTGTCAAAGGTCTGAGTCTTTACAAGGTGACCAAGTCCCGATACCTCAAGTCTCGCCATGGCAAGTGCCGACTTCATGCAGGTGCACATTTTTCCCGATGCATATCCTGTGTCCATGCACTCGGGACATTCATACCGTACGTCGGTGAAATCAGCGGGATAGCCGTGTGATACGAGAAGTTCGCGCTTTCTCTCTTTGAGACGGTCGTTTCTCTCCTTGATCTCAGCTATGCGTCCGGGTGCATCCTTTCCCGAAAGTGCCGCACCGAAAAGCTCTATTCCGCTTGATTCAAGACGGAGATGTACTTCCACAAGCTCGGGAATGGCTGTCTCGACTTCAAATCGTCTCGCGTCAGCCGCATCCTCTGCGCGCTTCCGTTTGCTTGCGAAATCATCGGCGACTCGTCTGAAAATATCATTATAATAATTCATCCTTAGTCATCCTCGCTTCCGTAAGATCGTCTCAGTGCCGCTTCAAAGAATTCATCAGTATCAAAGCTGCCGACCTTTGTGGCGGCTTCCTTTGTTTTCTTGTAATCTGCCATTGCCGCATCGACCTCATCGGTGGTACGGTATCCTGCGGCATGCCAGCTTTCAAGAATGGAGTTGCAGTATGGCATTGCGGCTTTGCCCGTGTTTGTTACGGTTATTTCATATGCTTTTTGGATGAGAGAAATGTCAAGATTCATCTCACCGCACCAGGATTCAATAAACTTCTTTTCCTTAGAAGTGAGAGCCCTTTCACCCATGCCGAACATCTTTTGGATCTCGGGCTGAAGCTCTTCCGCACGGTTGAGCTTTTTCAGATGAGCCTCAAGCTCGCTGTATTTGGTGATGCCATCATCGTACAGACCAACCGCAAGCTTCTCAACGTAACGTACAGAACGCTTTCCGTGGCTGACACAGAAGGCACAGAGAAGGGCAACGTAATCTGTGCTTATTCCGAGATACTGTACGATGCCGATTAGGGAAGATGCCTCGCCTGAGCTGAAGATCTTACCCATGATCTGCTGACAGTTTTCAATGTATGTACGAAGGGAAGTGTCACCTTCAAGAAAATCTGTGATCTGGGCTGTGGTGTATGAAGGAATCGACGTCGGCTGAATAGGATGAGGTTTTGCGTCTTTTTTGTTAGCATCAGCCTTTTTGGAATCAGTCTTGTCGGATTCCTCTGTATCTTTCTTTACCTTGTCGGATTTCTTTCTGTTTGAGGGAAGCTTTTCGCCATCCTTCAAAGATACACTGATAGCACCGCTTCCGCGCCAGAAGGATATAGCCTTCATGAACTCATCCGTATCAATATCAAGTGAAGAACAGATCTCGTCCATGCCGGCGTCGGGATCAGCCGCAAGAGCAAGAAGAACGCAAAGCTCATCACGTGATGCATCGGAGAGGTGCTCCGATATAGCTTTTTTCGGCAGATTTAAAACACTGTCGCCGTATTTGAATGAAATCTTCATTTATACCGAAGCTCCTTTCCGAAAAAGTGTTGTAAATAAAGATGTTTTGGATATGTTTGACATAAGCCTAAATTATTTTCGGCATACATCAAAGATTCTCGATAACGTAGTTTACGAAGGTCTCGCAGGTAGCACCGGTGTCACGTCCGGTAACGGTGTACTTCTTGTCGGTGTACATGCAGAAATCAAGAGCCTTCTCAAGGCGATCTGCTTCAGCATTGAAGCCAACGTGATTCAGAAGCATTACGGACGCGCGGAGCATGGAGCAGGGATCTGCGTAGATTCCGCGGCCTTCCTTCATCATTCTGGGAGCAGAACCGTGGATAGCTTCAAACATCGCGTATCTCTTACCGATGTTTGCAGAA
>JAGBGV010000298.1 GCA_017935805.1 Clostridia bacterium
CTACATCCCGTGATGCCCGGGGCATAGCAAAATCCCTCATCTCCGCGGCTGTAATGGGCTGTGCTGTATGGTACGTCTCCACGCTGACTGAGGGCATGGGCAAGCTCTTCGGCTTCATCATCCCTGTTCTTGTCGGCGTGACCGTTTACGCTGTAGCGGCTGCATTGCTCGGATGCGACGAAATGAAGGCGATCCTCGGAATCTTTAAGAAGAAAGGAAAGGCTGAACGATGATAAAGGTACTGAATATCCTCTCCGACAGTAACATCGGCGGAGCAGGGCGTCTGCTGGTTAATTATCTTCATAATTTTGACCGTACAAAGTTCGATGTTGCCGTTGTTCTGCCCAAGGATTCCGATCTTAAGCCCTTCATTGAAGCGGAGGGATATCATGTTTACGAAACTGTCGGCGGTCGCGACAAAAGCCTTGACATGAAGGCAGTGGGTGAGATACGAAAGATCATCCGCGAGTTTGACCCCGATATCGTGCATACACATTCCGCCTTTTCCGGAAAGCTGGCGGCGTTTCTGTCCGGCGTAAAATGCCGATTCTACACCCGCCATTCCGCGTTTCCACAGCCGAAAAAGCTGACCACATTCCCCGGCAAGCAAATTAACGGCCTTATCAACAACACCCTCGCTACCGACATCGTAGCGGTGGCACAGGCAGCAATGGACAACCTGACCGAAACAGGCGTAAGCCCGAAGAAGGTCACCGTTATCATAAACGGAGTTGAAGAGATGCGCCGTACCACCTCTGAAGAACAAGCAGAGCTGAAAAAATCCCTCGGAATCGGGGATAACACCTTTGTTTGCGGTATTTCTGCCCGACTTGAGGAGTATAAAGGTCACTCATACCTGCTTCCCACAATCAAAGCGGTGGCAGAAAAGCATCCCGATGTGGTTTGTCTGATAATCGGCAGCGGAACCTGCGAGGAATCGCTGAAAAAGCAGGCTGAAGAGCTTGGCATTACCGACAATGTCCGCTTCACAGGATTCGTGAACGACGTAGCTCCCTACTACAACATTATGGACCTGAACCTCAACTGCTCCATTGGTACGGAAACCTCTTCCCTGGCTCTGTCAGAGGGTATGAGCCTGTCCGTTCCCGCAATCGCGACCACCTACGGCGGCAACCCGTACATGATCACCGACGGGGTAAACGGCTTCCTTGTACCGGAGCGTGACAGCCTTGCAATGGCAGAAAAAATACTCCTGCTGATCCGCGACCGTGAGCTTCTCTGCTCCCTGTCACAAGGCGCGCGGAGGATGTATGAATTAAAATTCACAGCCGCAGCCATGACCCGCCAGCTTGAGGAATTATACATCAGATCGGTGGAGAAAAATAGGTAAAATAATCCACATTCGGTGGTAAAAAGTAACAAAAAAACAACCGTTGACGACAACCTGCAGAAAGGTTAAAAAATCGTCAACGGTTTATTTTTTACACTAAATTTCGACTTAAAATTTACATCTAAAAAACGGTTTTTCCATTAAAATCCAATTATTCGAGTTATCCCAGCAACCTGCACAAGTTTTCAACAAAGTTTTCAACAGGTTGTGTAAAACTCTATTTTTTCGCTTTAATAATTGTCGAAAAAACACGTTAATTATTCACACCTTTATGAAAATACATTATATACAAAGGTTATTCATTCGCCCTCATATACCTGCGCGCTCAAGGAGTCTCTCGATAGCTCGGTCGTATCCCTCCCGGTCCTTCAGATAGGAGAGTCCATGACCTGCTTCCTCCGATGTGAACATCTCAACAATGGTGTCCTTGTCCTCGTCGGTGAATATACTCATGGTCTCGTCACTCATGCGGTAGGGTACAAAATCATCCTTTCTGCCGTGGGCAACAAGCAGCTTGATGCCCGATTCGCGAAGTCCTCCCAGTGCCTCTGTACAGCTGATGCCGTCGAGATCAAACTTCGCAAGAAGCTTAACCCAGAACCTCGTCCCGTAATACAGGGGAAACGGTGGAAGGTGGAACCACTGCTTCAGTACCTTACGGCAGATAGCTCCGGGGGAGGAGAAGCCGCAGTCGGCAATGATCGCCTTTACGTTGTCAGGATAACCAACACCCACAGCGAACATTACAGTTGACGCCCCCATTGACACCCCGTCCATTACAACGGGAAGACCCGGGAAACGCTCTCCGAGATATTTAGCCCACTCGACCACGTCGTATCTCTCGTAGTAGCCGAAGGTGATGTGCTCGCCCTCGCTCTCTCCGCTTGCACGCTGGTCAATGACGAGGAGAGAAAATCCCATTTTATAAAAGGGCTCTATGGCACAGGAAAAGTCGAATGCGCCGCATCCACGGTAGCCGTGCACCTGAAGAATGATCCCCCGCGGTGACGGATGAGCAAGATAGTGCCCGTGAAGCCGCAGTCCGTCGTGAGATCTGATCTCCACATCCTCCCACTTCTGCGCCCGAAGATACTTCCAGCCGTCGATAATAATGCGATTCTCCTCATCAGAGAGAAACTTCGCAGGCTTCATCTCGTCCTTCCAGTAGTTCTTCTGCTTTCTGTTCCGAAGCGTGGCAAAACGGTACATATAATACCCACCGCCAAAGGTGAACAGCAGGAAAAGTCCAAGGAGAACAAGCAAAACAATAATTACAGTATGCATATCCCCGCTCCTTTATTTCAGCATCCCGAGGAACTGCTCCTCATCTATAACGGTCACCCCAAGCTCGTTTGCCTTTGTCAGCTTTGAGCCTGCATCAGATCCCGCAAGAACATAAGTAGTCTTCTTCGACACGCTTCCCGATGCCTTGCCGCCGTACTTTTTGATAAGCTCAGTCGCCTCACCGCGAGTCATGGTGGGAAGTGTACCTGTGAGAACGAAAGTCATTCCCTCAAATCGGTTGTCAGCCTCCCCCTCGTCGCTGTTGTCCGAACTCAGCTCTGTAACAACCCCGGCAGACTTCAGCTTATCCACAAGCGTGCGAGTCTCGGGCAGTGCAAAGAACTCCGTGATCGTCCGAGCGGTCACCTCTCCTATGTCCTGTATCTCCGAAAGCTGTTCAGCCGTTGCATCAAACAGCGCGTCAACAGAACGGAATCGACCGATAACTGCCTCCGATGCCGCCTCACCTGTGTGACGGATGCCGAGAGCATAGAGAAGTCGTGCCGCGCCTGCATTCTTGGAGTTTTCAATTGCGGCAAGGAGATTCTCCGCGGATTTGTCACCCATTCTCGGGAGTGCGGCAATGTCCTCTTTCTTAAGAGTGTACAGATCCGCCGCGTCGTGGATGTGTCCTTCGTCAATAAGCAAACGCACAATGGCAGGTCCGAGACCGTCAATGCCCATGGCACCTCTGGATGCAAAGTGGATAATCCCCCTCTCAAGCTGTGCAGGACAAGCGGGATTCTGACAGCGGAGTGCGCCGCCTACAGAGTCTTCCCCATCGTCTCCGTCATCCCAGAACAGTCTCTCGCCGCATGACGGGCAGGTATCGGGGAATTTGAACGGTTCTTCCGTGCCGTTTCGCTTCTCTTTAACAGATCCGATGATCTCGGGGATAATGTCGCCAGCTTTCTGCACGATGACCGTATCGCCAATGCGGATGTCGCGCTCGCGGATTATATCAATATTGTGCAGCGTTGCACGGGATACAGTGGTTCCTGCAAGTCTCACAGGCTCAAGGATGGCAAGGGGTGTAAGCACTCCCGTGCGCCCTACGTTTGCCTCGATGCGGATGAGCTTTGTTTCCTTCTTTTCGGGGGGATATTTGAACGCCGCCGCCCATTTGGGAGTTGACGGGTTTTCACCAAG
>JAGBGV010000299.1 GCA_017935805.1 Clostridia bacterium
GGGACAGCAGGAATTATACTGATGAACCCCTCGTGGCTTTGAAGCACCATTTCTGTGATTCCTGCACTTCCGCCGAAGTTACCGTCAATCTGGAATGGTGGATGCTTATCGAATAAGTTGTAGTAAGTTGAACGCTTGAACAGTTCTCTTACATTCTCGCATGCAGCGTCTCCCCTGCCAAGTCGAGCCATCAGGTTAATTACCCATGCACGAGACCAACCTGTTCCGGCGCCGCCGAAATGCAAGCGTCTGTCTATTGCCGTTTCTACTGCTTTATATAGATCAGGGGTTTTCGATTTGGTGATTTGTGCCGAAGGATACAGACCGAAAGCGTGTGAGATGTGTCTGTGGTGAGGCTCGGTATCCTCAAAATCTTTATACCATTCCATTAGCTGACCGTATTTTCCAATTTGCATTGGAACCATGCGACGTCTCATCTCTTTTGCGCGCTCTGCACATTCGGGATCTATGCCGAGTATTGCCTCACATTCCGCATAGAAATCAAATAATCCGCCAATTATCTGAACATCCATTGTGGGAGAAATAGCAATAAACACCTTATTTCCCTCAAAGTCATAATAACTGTGCTCCGGGGAAACCGAAGGACCGGTATGAAGATAGCCGTCGGGTCCTTCAAACATATTATCCATTGCGAAATCTACGCACTCGCGGATATAAGTGTACGCAGTGTTGCGAAGGAAATCAACGTCATTTGTGTGGAGATAATGTTCCCACATATGATATGCAAGCCATGCACCACCCACAGGCCAAAAGCCGCATAAACCGTCTGCAAAGGCTGCAAAGTTGTATATGTCGGTAAGATGATGAACGACCATTCCGCGGCTGTTGTAATTTTCTCGTGCAACTTTCTTTCCTGCCGGAATCAAATAATTGTTCATAAAGTCAAAGAGCGGTGTTATGCACTCTTGAATATTAGCACCTTCAGCTTGCCAATAATTCATCTGAAGATTTATATTGGTGTGATAATCCGCATTCCAAGGAGACTGAACTCCATCTGCCCATATTCCCTGGAGGTTTGCGGGCAAGGATCCTGGGCGGCTTGAACTTATAAGAAGATACTTGCCAAATTGCCAATACAGAGACATGAGCCTGTAGTCATATGCGGAGCTATCACGTACAAGTCGCTTGATGCGTATAAACGTTGTCATTTCATCAAGCACCGGATCCTGCTCAAAAGCAATTTCGGATCGTTTCATCAAACTTGAGAAATCTTCAATATGAGCAGCTTTTATAAGATCATAATCAGGATCAAAATCAGCAAATGTGTCATTTATTACTGAATCAATATCATCGTACTTGAAGTCGGTGAAGATTCTTGAATATACCTCAATGTAGCTTGCATTTGTTATATCAATTCCGCAATTATTTGCAATTGAAACACCGTCTGTTTTAATCTTGAAAACAATCTTAAACTTGTGCTTACCGCATGCAGTGACCGACTCCGCTATTATGGTGTCTTTGGAGTAGTTTGTACTAATATTGTTCTCTCTGACGTATCTGATAACAGCATCCATTGAGGTGCTTGAGGTGAATTTACAGCATTCAAGGCGTGCCGGATAAGATGCAAAATATTCTCTTTTGTACTCTTCCCCATCTTTTTCATATGTTACAGTACAGATACCGTTTATAAGATCGATATCACGTCTGTAGTTTCTACATTCATCGTTGTCGTGAAACTTTACGAACAGCTCACCTGCGTATTCATATGATTTGATGTTGAAGAAGCAGTCTTTCATATTCTCTTCTGCCCACTGTTCAGCTTCATATTCTCGACCAGTTGATAGAAGATTTCTAAGGTGGTCTATCTTATCCTTGAATCCGTCGATTTTTGTGTCTATAGGTCCGCCTGCCCAGATAGATTCTTCGTTATACTGAAGTCTTTCTTCGGCAACCCCACCGTATATCATAATACCTTCGTAAGAATTTCCAACGGGAGATGCATCATCCCATCGCTGTGCAACATTATCTAAGTGCAGAATATAATCTCTCATAAGAGTCTCCTTGTATTTATTCTCTAGTGTCATCCGACACATCTTTTTTCGGCTTCAGTTTGTTATCCGGCGCCTTAATACTTGCCAGAGGATTTCTTGACATAGCGTCTTCCATGTGTTCGTTAGAAACGTGCGTATATATCTGAGTTGTATTCAGCTGCTCGTGTCCTAAAATGTCCTTAAGCACTCGAATATCAACCTCGCCTGACTGATACATAAGTGTAGCGGCTGTATGGCGCAGTTTGTGTGTTGAGTAATTCTTATATGATAATCCGGCTTCACCGAGATATTTCTTCACCATCCACTGTACTGTTTTTGTGGATATACGCTTGCCTTGACCTGATAAAAACAGTGCTGCTTCTCCCTTTTCCTTTGCAGGTGTACTCATTCTGATTGGAATGTAAGCTGCAAGTGCAGATCTGCAAGCATCATTCAGATACACGATTCTTTCTTTGTTGCCTTTACCCACGACTCTCATTGAACGCAGCTCCGGGTCAAGGTCAGTCACGTTTATTCCCGCAAGCTCTGACAGTCGCACACCGCAGTTTAGAAAAATTGTCAGGATACAGTAGTCACGTTCTTTTGTTCGTGAGGTTGGATTTTCATTGACCGCATTCAAAAGGTCAACACATTCGTCTATAGTCAAATGCTTTGGCAGAGACTTGCCCATTTTTGGTGTTTCTATATTTTGCGCGGGATTGTTTTCAAACAGAGTCTGCTTTACAGTGCAATATTTATAGAATTGCTTGATGGCGGATAGCTTTCTGGCTCGAGCACGGGGGTTATTTTCCCTCTCGCTGCCGATAAAAGCAAGAAAATCATATACGTCGCTGGTGGTGACTTTCTCGAAAAATTTTGTGTTTAGCTTGCTAATGTCAATTGAGTTAAATTCTTCGCCTGAGGTGGGCAGCCCCTTTTTTACAGCCACAAGATAGCGGCAAAACGTTCTCAAGTCGAAAAGATATTCCGTTACTGTTTTCTTGGAGCATCCTTGTATTACGTCTTTGTAATTGGCAAAGCTTCGGATTATAGGTGGAAATTCGTTTTTGAACTCATTTGTCATCCTGGTGTACTCCCCTTTTATGAGATAATTTACCGTTGTGAGGTGGGAATTGTACAAAATATTTGTTCACGCTTCTATTATACAACAAACTTTTATTTTTTAATGGATAGTTTGTAAACTTTTGAAAGATCGACTTGTAATTGAGTAAAAAAACAAATAAAATAGTGTTGTTATATAACTAGCAATATGTGCAGATCTGCGTGATGCTCAATTGGAGAAAATATGAAAGAAATTTGGTCAGATAATTCAAAACTAATTGCAAAAACTTTGCTGAATCAGTTTGGAAGCGCATTCTTTGGGGTTATGCTGTTTTTTGCGGCATATTCACTGCGAAAGGTTGAGATACTTCCTTTCATTTCAAGCTGTATTTCGGTAGTGTTTTATCTTTACCTTATCTACGCAATAATGTGGGAGGTGGGCGGTCAAGACAGAATTAAGTTTGACGGTGGACGTGCTGCTAAAACCCCCCTTCGCGGTTTGTGGGTATCACTTGCCGCAAATATTCCAAATATAATTCTTGCGGCGGCGGTTATTATCTCAGAACCCTTTATTGCACAGTCAAAAAATGTTGCAGGTGTCATTAATACTGTTGCCCGTGCAATTGCATTATTATGGGAAGGAATGTACATGGGCGTTGTGAAGACATTCGCTCCCCATAATCCGCTTGTTTATCTTCTCATGATATTCCCTGCTCTGTTTGTTAGTGCGGCGGCGTATTATATTGGTTTTTCCAACAAGCGCCTCTTCGGAGCATTGGACAAGAAACATAATTAAGGGATAAGAATGAATTAAGCCTTGTATCCAAGAGCGGATGCAAGGCTTTTTGTTTTATTCCTCAATATATCCCTCAGCTTTAAGCCGTTCGTAAAGCTTTTTGTTCTTTTTCTTCTTATGGAGAACTGTCAGGGTAATGGTTGCCGCCACAACAATTGCAAACAGTCCAAGTATGACGTAGTCTACCCATCCAGGATATTTTTCTCCGAGAATAACACTCTTGGCGTGGAATCTTTTGAGAGCTTTTGCTTTTATCTTCATCTGTCCGTCATAGCTGTCGGTACCATCGATGTCGATATTATCAATTTTGAGAGTGGGTGAAACGAATGCAGCGGATTCTGCGTTTATATCGAGATTTATGCTGTCAACAACGAGTTCTCTTGAGGCTGTTACGGGTGTGTTTGAGGTGAATGATCCGCCGACCAAATTTACGCATCTTCCGCTGATAGCAGATCCATGTTTTTCGGCAACATTTATGCTCATTGACTTTCCGACAAATGAGAAGTCAGCTGATTCGCTGTAAACTCCGTATTCGCCAGCCGTTATAGTGTATTTGCCATCAATAAGACGGACCTTGTGTGTATTGTTCTGGGATATGAGATAGATGCCTATCTTTCCGGCGTCGATCGTTAGTGTGCCTGTTCCCTTGAACACTACAGTGCCGGAGCAAGATATACCGTACTTTTCAGCTTTAATGTAGTTGTCTCCTTCGAGAATTACCGTACAATCTTTGGGGAGACGAAGCCCATAAGCAGAATCTGTGTATATATTAACACCCGAGAGGGTCAATTCACTGGTTCTGTTAGCCCAGACGTATCCCGGACCGCTCATGTTGCGTGTTGCCTGTGCGATGTTAAGAGTTTCGGTGATAACCCGGTCATCCCATGCAAGGACATTTACAGGCAGAAATGCTAAACAAATCGTGAGTGCTGTGAGAAGCAGAGATATTATCTTGTTAATAGACTTATTCATTTGAGTTTTCCTTTCGCATCTGCTGCTGTTAACGGTGCATCATGGCTGTTTGGCTTTGTTTTGATAAGACCTATCATGTCAGCTATTCGAATGATCAGAGCCTGTCCTATTCCTGATGCCATGATATATGTGTAAAATTCAACATTACTGTTTTTTGTGATAAGTCCGTAGAACGGAATCAGCATCAAAAACACAGAAGATGATATAGAAACGATTGTTCGAAGTGTTTTAGGCAGGCCTGTGCGTTGCTTGCCGTCATATAGACCTATTAATGATGCCAAGACATTTATTATTAGCAGAAGAATAAATGCCGGCATGGCAATCATGTAGTATAGATTATAAAAGTCAATTGCCCAACTGTAAAAGCCTGTGTCAGAAATAAAGTAATCTATCTTATTGGTCGCTATTAAATGGGACACCAGCATAGTGCAAGCACCAGCAACCGCGAGGGACAGATTAACAAAAACAAGTATTTTTGATAGCTTGCTTTGCTTAACGGCAAGTACACTCAAAGTGATAAGTGCAGCTGTTATAATAAGTATGATTAATGTATAGATCATTATATTGCTATATCCTCAAGTGCACGCTTTGGCACAAAGTGGTTGCTGTTTTCATCTCTGAAATATGTTGTACTTCCCGCTTCGGATACTTCGCAGATGAATACATTTTCATCTGGCTTTCCGAGGGCAATAATAACGATCGGAACAAGCTTCTCGGGAAGATCAAGCTCATTTGCTACGTGCTTTTTGTCAAAGGCACCGAGAATGCATCCGCCGAGACCTATCTCACAAGCAGAAAGGAGAATCGTCTGAGATGCAATACCCGCGTCAAATCTTGCGGAATCGATGTTATCACAGATGTCTGTGTCACAGCATACTGCAATGAAAGCGGTAGGATGCTTGCCGTCAGGCGGTAGTTTGAGGTCTGGTAAGCTACCTCCCCATTTGGTCAAAGCAAGAAGATTCTCTCGCGCTTCCCTTTCATATACAAGCTTATATTTCAAAGGCTGACGGTTCATTGCGCTTGGGCATAATCTTGCGGTATCAATCAGAGACAAAAGCTCATCTCTTGAAATACTTCTCGATTCATCGAATGTTCTGTAGCTTCTTGATAACATAACCGAATCTTTGATCATATTTTCATCCTCTATACAGTATTAACTGAATTATTATATCCTTAATTTATCTTTATTTCAACTCTAATTTATGAATTTTACGATGTTTCGGGTAATATTGATTGATTTTTGTGTTATTAATCTATTCAAAACACAAAACCCGGCAGAAAACTTCCTGTCGGGCTTGATTATTTGGATGATTTACAGCATGCTAACAAGCTGCGGAATACATTCTTCAAACTTGACGCCATACCAGTGAGACTTATCGCCTATGGTTTGCTTCATGCAGGCAACTGTATACTCAACAGCAATTTTAAGAGATTCATACATACTCTTTCCAAGAGTAAGTGCACCGAACAATGTAGATGAGAAGATGTCGCCTGTACCGTGGCATTGCATGGGCAGGTGCTCGGAAAAATACTCTGTATATTCCCCTGTTTTGCTGTCATAAGCAACAGCTCCCATCATTTTGCCATCATACATAACTCCGGTGAGAATTGCCTTCTTGCAGCCTAACTTTGTAAGTCTAACGAGCATATCATGAATGTACGCTTCGTCATATTCACCTGCTTGTTTGTATTCATCACCAAGCATAAGAGAGGCCTCTGTGAGATTGGGAACGATGACATCGGCGCAGGAGCAAAGATGTGCCATTGCTCCAATGATCTCTTCAGTAAATCCGGGATAAAGCTTGCCGTTATCTGCCATAACAGGATCAACAAAAATCATACCGGGCTTAAAATCGTTGGCAAAATCCTCAATTTGCTTTGCCTGTGCAGGAGATGCGAGATAGCCTGTGTAGAGTCCGTCGAATTTAAGTCCTTCCCTTGCCCAATGTTCAGACACTTTGGTGATATCTTCGCTGAGATCGCGGAAAGTAAAACCGGTAAATCCGGCGGTGTGTGTCGATAAAACTGCGGTGGGGATAATTGCGCACTCAATGCCCATTGCTGAAATAACAGGCAGCGCAACTGTTATTGAACATTTACCAAAGCAAGATATATCCTGTAATGTCACTACTCTTTTCATAAGGTTAACCTCCTGAGAATTATTATTCAACTTTTGCTTAATTATAACGTATAAGTTAGTGTATTTCAAGAATAAAATTTCACAATAAATAAATATGCTCTCTTATTGGTAATAGTCAAAATTACAATAAATATCCACCCGCATAGCGGGTGGTTTTTCATTTTCGGGCATAGCCCTATCTA
>JAGBGV010000300.1 GCA_017935805.1 Clostridia bacterium
AACTGCGCACGAATGTCACAGATGATACGCCGCAGTCCTTCCGCAATGTGGCTGACTCCCGAATACCAGGAAAAGATGCTGAACATTGAAAACTGTCTTGAGTGCGGTCAGTGCAAGGCGAAATGCCCATACGGACTTGACACACCGGAGCTGCTCAAGCTGAATCTCCGCGACTATAAAGACATACTCTCCGGCAATATTAAGGTTTAATATTAATTACTATAGAGGTGTATAATGAATTATTTTGATTTCAAAGGTAAAAAGCTTTCAAAACTAGGCTTCGGATGCATGAGATTCCCCACATTAGAAAACGATATCATTGACGAAGAACGCACAGCCGAGATGTTTGACTACGCTATTGCAAACGGTGTGAACTACTTCGACACGGCGTATATGTATCACAGCTATAAGTCCGAGGTTGTGGTTGGCAAGATTCTCTCGAAATACCCCCGTGACAGCTACTATCTTGCGACAAAGTTCCCGGGAAATATGCCTCAGGGAAGAGATAACCCGCCTTCCGTTGTGTTTGAAGAACAGCTTGCAAAATGCGGTGTTGACCACTTTGATTTCTATCTGCTTCACAACGTATCTGACGATAACCTCCAGCTCTATTGTGATGAAGAGCGCGGTATAGTTAAGTATTTCCTCGAACAGAAGGCTGCCGGAAGAATCGGACATCTCGGATTTTCCACTCACGCATCTGTTGAGGCCCTTGGAAAGTTCCTTGAAGCATACGGCGACAAAATGGAGTTCTGCCAGGTGCAGATGAACTTTGTTGACTGGGAGCTTCAGAATGCAAAGACAAAATATGAGATGCTTACAGAGCGAGGAATACCTGTTTGGGTAATGGAGCCTGTTCGTGATGGCAGACTTGCAAAGCTTTCCGACGAGCATGAAGCAAAGCTCCGCGCTATCAGACCTAACGACTCCACCGCATCTTGGGCATTTCGCTGGCTCACATCACTTCCGAATGTTGGCGTAGTTCTCAGCGGCATGACCGAAATGGAACAGGTAAAGGACAATCTCAAAACCTTCTCCGAGCCTGAGAAAATGCCAGAATCCGAACGCGAGCTTATGAACGAGATAGGCAAGCAGATGCTGGGCACAGTTCCTTGCACAGCCTGCAGATATTGCTGTGAGGTCTGTCCCGTGGGTCTTGACATTCCTATGCTTATCGCTACATATAATGAGATGCTGTTCTCACCCGGCTGGGGAGTATGGAACAAATACAGTAAAATCCCCGATGATAAGAAGCCTGCTGCCTGCATTGGCTGCGGTGCTTGTGCTGATATCTGTCCTCAGAGAATTGATGTGCCGAAAACAATGGCAGATTTTGCGGAATTTATAGAGAAGAACAAGAGATAAGCCAAATCAAATAACAAAAAGAGCAGTTACCGTACAGTAGCTGCTCATTTTTTATTTTGTTTATTCAAGCTCGAACGCGCCTGTGTAAAGCTGATAGTAAGTGCCTTTTTCGGCGATGAGCTTTTCGTGGTTGCCGCGCTCAATGATTCTACCGTGGTCAAGCACCATGATAACATCGGAGTTCATGACTGTGGAGAGTCTGTGTGCGATAACGAATACTGTGCGACCTTCCATCAGCTTGTCCATACCGCGGGATACTATCGCCTCGGTGCGGGTATCGATAGAGGAGGTAGCCTCGTCAAGTATCATTACCGGCGGGTCTGCAACAGCAGCTCTCGCTATCGCGATAAGCTGACGCTGACCTTGAGAAAGGTTTGCACCGTTATTTGTCAGAAGTGTATTGTAGCCGTGAGGCAGACGTGTAATAAAGTCGTCAGCACCTGCGAGACGCGCGGCTTCCTTGCATTCTGCATCAGTTGCATCAAGTCTGCCGTAGCGTATGTTTTCAAGAACAGTGCCTGTAAACAGGTTTGTGTCCTGAAGTACAATTCCGAGTGAGCGACGCAGGTCGGATTTCTTGATCTTGTTGATGTTGATTCCGTCGTAGCGGATCTTACCGTCTGCAATGTCATAGAAGCGGTTGATCAGGTTTGTGATAGTGGTCTTACCTGCACCCGTAGCGCCTACAAATGCCACCTTTTGACCGGGCTCTGCGTAAACAGATACGTCGGTAAGAACCTGCTTTTCGCCGTCGTAGGAGAAGTCAACCTCGGTAAGTCTTACATCACCTGCAAGAAGTGTGTAGGTGAGAGTTCCGTCGCTGTGAGGATGCTTCCAAGCCCATTTACCGGTGCGCTTTTCGCTCTCGGTGATGTTGCCGTTTTCATCAATATTGGCATTAACGAGAGTTACATATCCTTCGTCCGCTTCAGGCTTCTCGTCCATAAGAGCGAACACTCTTTCAGCACCGGCAAGAGCCATTACAAGAGTATTGACCTGCTGGGATACTGTGTTGAAGTTACCGGTAAACTGCTTTGTCATGTTGAGGAAGGGAATTACGATACTGATTCCCAAAGGCTTGCCTGACAGAGAGATGTTCGGTACTTTGAGGAGCATCAGCAGACCGCCGAGAATGGCTGTAAGAACGTAGAGAACGTTACCTATGTTATTGATGATAGGACCAAGTGTATTCGCGTAAGCATGAGCCTTGAAGCTGTGTCGGTACAGATCTTCATTGATCTTATCGAAATCAGCCTGTGCTTCTGCTTCGTGGTTGAAGACCTTAACTACCTTCTGACCGTTCATCATTTCCTGAATGTAACCCTCGACCTTACCCATGGACATCTGCTGACGAACGAAATACTTGGATGATCCGCCGCCGATGAACTTTGAAACCATGAACATTGCGAATACTCCGAGGAGCAGAAGCATTGTCAGCCATCCGCAGTAGTAGATCATGATCGAGAGCACAACAATGATGATGGCGCCTGAGCGAAGAACGGCAGGAATCGTGCCGGAAACCAGCTGACGGAGTGTATCAATGTCATTTGTGTAATGTGACATGATGTCGCCGTGACGGTGTGTGTCAAAATACTTTATCGGAAGATCCTGCATCTTGTCAAACAGAGTGCAGCGGAGCTTCGACAAGAATCCCTGGGTGATAAACGCCATAAGCTGCGTGTATACGATCATTGAAATGATAGACACAACATACAGTATTATGAGTAGGAGAATGAGGGGAAGAATCTCCTGTGTGGCAGATTCCCAGTCACCTGTGGGATACCATTTTTCGATACTTGCGATGATATTCTGCTGGAAAAGAGCGGGGATCGCTGAAACGACAGAGGAGAATATTATGCAAATTGCGGTCAGGGGAACGAGTACGGGATAATAGCTGTGAAGCAACTTCAGCACACGTCCGAGAGACTTCATTTGCGCCTTGCCGAATTTCGGCTTCTGCTTTGCGTTGTTATTCTTCATCACTCTGACCTCCTCTCGTCTGCTGTTCGTATACTTCGCGGTAAATATCACTGGACTTGAGCAGCTCATCATGTGTGCCGACAGCGGTGATTCTACCGTTATCCATTACGATGATCTTGTCAGCTTCCTCAACAGAGGAGATTCTCTGTGCGATGATCAGCTTTGTGGTCTCGGGAATAAACTCAGCGAAACCGCGACGGATAAGTGCGTCAGTCTTGGTGTCAACGGCACTTGTGGAGTCATCGAGAATGAGCACCTTCGGCTTTTTCAGCAGAG
>JAGBGV010000301.1 GCA_017935805.1 Clostridia bacterium
CCCTCTACAAGGAACAGCTCTGTCAGCTCAACGCGATTGTCCTGACAGTCGGCAAGCTTACCGGGAAGAGCAGAGCCTTCAAGCACAGATTTACGGCGGGTGAGCTCTCTTGCCTTGCGTGCGGCTTCTCTTGCTCTCTGTGCAGCCAAGGACTTTTCAACAATAGCCTTTGCTACAGCAGGGTTTTCTTCGTAAAACTCCGCAAGCTTTTCGGAAACGATATTATCAACAATGCCGCGTACCTCGGAGTTACCAAGCTTTGCTTTAGTCTGGCTTTCAAACTGGGCGTCGGGAAGCTTAACGGAAACTACCGCGCAAAGACCTTCTCTTGCGTCCTCGCCTGTGAGGTTCTTGTCGGAATCCTTCAGTGCGCCGCATTTTCTTGCGTAATCGTTCAGCACCTTAGTGATTGCACTCTTGAAGCCTGTTTCGTGAGTACCGCCGTCGATGGTGGACATATTATTCGCAAATGTTACGATAGTTTCGTTGTAGCTGTCATTGTACTGCATGGCAACTTCCGCTGTGATATCGCCCTTTTCAGCCTTCATGTAGATAACATTGGGGTGAACGACATTAGCGCGCTTTGCCTTGTTAAGATGCTCAACAAACTGACGGATACCGCCCTCGTACATGAGATCGTACTCAACAAACTCACCGCGGGTGATTCCTTCGTCCTCGTCATCTTCAAATTTTACTTCGTTGTCAGCTTCTTCGTAATCGTTTTCTTCGTTTTCGATGCCATCGTCAAGCTCTGCTTCATCCTCGGGAAGTGTTCCGGGAATCAGCTCTTCAACCTCGCGAGGCTTTCTTTCATCACGAATGATGATTCTGATACCTGCGTTAAGGAATGCCTGCTCACGAAGTCTTGTGAGAAGCACGTCAAGGTCAAATTCTGTTGTATCGGTAAATACTTCAGGGTCCGGCTTGAAGCGAACGTACAGACCGTGTGCATCAGTTGGTCCCATGTCAGCAAATTCTCTTGCAATACTGCCGCGCTCAAAACGCATAGTGTAGCGTCTGCCCTCGTAGGCGTTGTCAACCTCCATCCACTCGGAAAGAGCGTTAACAACAGACGCACCAACGCCGTGAAGACCGCCGGAGATCTTGTATCCGCCACCGCCAAACTTACCGCCGGCGTGAAGCACGGTGAATACGACCTCGAGGGTAGGCTTGCCTGTCTGGTGCATACCGGAGGGAACACCTCGACCGTTATCGCGCACGGAAACAGAGCCGTCCGGGTACAGCACCACTTCGATGCAGTCACAACGGCCAGCCATTGCTTCGTCGATGGAGTTATCAACTATTTCATATACCAGGTGGTGCAGACCTCTCTGGGAAGTAGTACCGATGTACATACCCGGTCTTTTTCTTACAGCTTCAAGACCTTCAAGCACCTGTATCTGATTTTCATCATAAACTTGTGTGGGAATCGGTTTATTGTCCATTTGAGTCTCCGGAAAAAAGTTATAAGTTATGGGTTATGATTGCCTAACGGCAAGTTATGGTTTCACTTCGTGAAAGTGATATTTTTGCTACGCATTGGTGTGGGTGTGTTAAAGTTAAAGCTACACGGGAAACAAGATGGGGATTCTTAAGGGGAAGAATCAGAGAAATTGCAGTTGAGTTTTCAGATCTATAACAATTGGCGGGATTCGTGCGTGTGGAAGTATAAGCAATAATAAATATCCCGTCCTCCTTCCCCTTAAGTGCCTGGATTCGCAAGGACTCGGCATGAGAGTCCTTGTGCGCCTCCCACGCGGAGTGGGCAAATGAGACGAACTAATAAGTTCGGTTAAAGATAAAAGAGATAAAGTGCAGTTGGGTTTTGTTTGAAGCGGCGGGAGATGAACCCCCGCCCTACGGTTAGCCGGGTTGAAGAATGAATCGACGTGAATAATGTGCAAACTTTTGTCTCCTCCTCCACTGCACTTACA
>JAGBGV010000302.1 GCA_017935805.1 Clostridia bacterium
GAAAAGGTTAAGCACCTTTGGCTGCTTGCCGTTTTTTACGGAGTTTCTGATAAGTCCCGATGACCAATCCCAGTTTGTTGCCTGCTCCGGGAAAAGTCCGGTATGCTTGAATCCCATGGGGCGAAGTCTGAATGTAAGATCTCCATAATTGATGCACCACGCCTCCGGCATACGATTGACCACCCATGATCCGCCGCCGCCAACACGTCTGTAAACACCTGCCGCCTTATTCCAGCGGGAATCCTTACGCTCACCCTTCCATATTACCTGCGGGTCAGGTCGAACAAGTATGTAGTTTCCCCATCTTTCAAGTCGCTCACCACCGTCACAGTCGATGAGCTCATAATCCTTCCATCCGTCAGCTATAAACATATTGTCTCCGTATTTCGTAATTTCAATTTATTTCAGCTTGCCCGCCATTGAGGTAGGCTTGTTATAGTATTCCGCAAGTCTCGACGTGCCGGTGTGTGCGTGACAGATCGCCGCGGCAAGAGCATCCGCTGTATCGTCCGGCTTCGGTGGCTTTGGAAGATGCAAAAACATTGTCACCATGTCAATAACCTGATGCTTGTCCGCACGTCCGTAGCCAACCACCGCCTGCTTGATCTGAAGCGGTGTGTATTCGTATATCGGTACGTTGTTCTGTCTGCAGGCAAGAAGTATACAGCCTCTCGCCTCAGCAACGATGATACCTGTTTTTTGATTTGTGTTAAAGAACAGCTCTTCAATGGCCGCCGCCTCCGGCTTATAGGTTTTGATTATCGCCGTAAGCTCACGGTGTACCTCAAATATTCTGTCCTCTGTTTTCATAGTAGACGGAGTTGTTATGGCACCGTAATTCAGCACTCTTGATTTCGTACCGATGCCGCCGTAATCAATAACTCCCCAGCCTACTATGGCTATCCCCGGGTCTATCCCCAGAATTATCATAATATTACCCCGATTTTATAACTTAATAATATATTATAGCACATCTCGCGCGGTATGTCAAAACTCTTTGTGAAATTTTCTCGCATTAAATGAAAAAATCACGGAAGACAGATTCGCGACTCCGTCTCCCATGATCAGTTTGTTATTCCATTTCGGGCATGATCTGTTTTGCGGCAGATCTGTACAGAAGCACGATCACTACAGCCGCCATGATGATGTTTACAGCCATGTATGTGCCGTTGTAAGTAAGGCTGTAGAGCCAAACCGGCTGTCCTTCAGGTGCATATTCGCCCCAAAGCCAAATTCCGGATATATAGTGACATACAAAGCGGAAAAGTCCTGCGATCACTACACCGAGGCACACGCCAAAGGTCTTGCCGCCGAGCATTTTTGCAAAAGGTCTTGCAAGTCCTACAACAGAGAACGCAATGATGTAATCGAAAAGCACGCATCCGATCTGTGTTATAAGGGTGGGACAGTACATTACGTTGGAGAATCCCATCATCAACTGAAGCGCACCTGCAACAAATCCTGTTGCAAGTCCCCACTTCGGACCGTTGCGCAGACCCATGATGATAAGAGGAATGATCTCAAGGGAGATGCTTCCGCCCTGCAGCCATGATCCGCTATAGGTAAGGAATGAAAGGGCAAATGAGAGTGCTACCATCATTGCTCCTTCAACGAGGATACGAACGCTCCTCACGGATTTTGTTTGTTGTGACATTTTGTTTACCGCCTTTACATAAATTATTTTTGGGGGGCGCCTCCCCACTTTGAACAAAACGCAGACCAAACAAAAAATCCGCAGTAAATTACTACGGATATGCGTTCAGAATTAGACGTTTGACAAGTTCTCCCTACGCCGGCATTATCCGTATCAGGTTAAAGGGTTCAGCGAATAAGCTACTACTGCATTTTTATTATGCAGCAGGACTTTTCGCCATCTCAGCCATAAGCACCCCTGCGATTGTTCGGGATAATTATATCACTACACAGCTGTCGTTGTCAATAGCCGTAAGATATTTTTTACTAACATTTGTTGTTTTTCGACACATCGCAAACTCACATTCTACGCAGCTTTCCGTCATTACGACAAATTTATTTTTTTCTCGAAAAACTATTGACAAATCTTCACAATAGCTATATAATTTAGTGTGGTTAGCACGAACTAACCATTTGCTCGAGTCAACGGTTAGCCGTGACTAATTACTTTCAGTTAAGGCAGGAGATGCACATGAACCTCAGAAACGCAGAGGAAGGAAAAGAATACATCATCAAGTCTATCGAAACTGATGATGAAGAGCTTGATGCATTTCTGTTTTCTTTGGGTTGCTACAGCGGTGAGCCCATCACTGTTATCTCTCACCTGAAGGGCGGATGCGTGGTTTCCATTAAGGATGGAAGATATAATATTGATAATCAGCTTGCAGAGGCTATTATAGTTTAATTAGCCAAAAAGTAATCAGCTGATTACTTTTTACCAAGTAGTTAGCATCCACTAACCGTCGCGTTTGTATCTTAATGTCAAGCGCAACAAAAAATAACTTTGTCAATTTTTACTTTTTTATGGAGGAATCCAATATGAGAATTGCTTTAGCGGGCAATCCCAACAGCGGCAAGACTACCATGTTCAATGGACTGACCGGTCGTAACGAAAAGGTCGGCAACTGGGCTGGTGTTACCGTTGACAAAATTGAGCATCCACTCAAGAAAAGCTTTCAGAGCGGAGCCGAGGAGCTGATCGCAGTTGACCTTCCCGGTGCCTACTCCATGTCTCCCTTCACTTCCGAAGAGAGCATCACCAGCTCCTATGTAAAGCACGCAGAACCCGACGCGATCATCAATATCGTTGACGCGACAAATCTCAGCAGAAGCTTGTTCTTCACAACTCAGCTTCTCGAGCTTGGTATTCCCGTTGTTGTGGCCCTCAACAAGTCTGACATCAACAAGAAAAAGGAAACCAAGATCGACGCAAAAGCTCTCTCCGAAAAGCTTGGATGCCCTGTAATTGACACGACCTCCACAACCGGTGACGGTCTCAATGAAGTTGTTGACGCCGCTGTAGCAGTTATCGGCAAGGGACAGAACGCTCCCTATGTTCAGGGCGACATTGACTTGACAGACAAAAAGGCTGTTGTAGCTGCTGATAGAAAGCGATTTGACTTTGTTAACAAGATCGTTCGTGACGTTGAAAAGAGAAAAGTTCTCACAAGAACAAAGAACGCGCAGGACAAACTTGACGATATCCTCACAAACAAGTGGCTCGGTATTCCAATCTTCGCTGTTGTTATGTGGGCAGTGTTCTGGATCTCCCAGGCAGGTCCCGGCGCATGGCTTGCTGAAGGTCTTGATGTCGGTGAAACTCATCTTTGGGGTCTTGTTGACTGCATTGCATGGTTCAAGGAAATTGTCGCAGGCTGGATGGCAGGAGCTAATGATATCCTCCAGGCTATAGTGCTCGAAGGTATCATCGAGGGTGTTGCCGCAGTTGTCGGATTCCTTCCCCTCGTAATGGTAATGTACTTCCTTATCGCTCTTCTTGAAGACTGCGGTTATATGGCTCGCGCTACAATCGTTCTTGACCCCATCTTCAAGAAGGTTGGTCTTTCCGGCAAGTCCGTTATCCCCTTTGTTATCGGCACAGGCTGTGCTATCCCCGGCGTTATGGCTTGTCGCACCATCAGAAATGAAAGAGAAAGACGCGCCACAGCAATGCTCGCTCCTTTCATGCCATGCGGTGCTAAGCTTCCCGTTATCTCTCTCTTCGCAGGTGCGTTCTTCGACAATGCAGAATGGATCGGTACTGCAATGTACTTCGTTGGTATCGTAATAATCCTCCTCTGTGCACTTCTCATAAACAAGCTCACAGGTCACAAGGCAAGAAAATCCTTCTTCATCATTGAGCTTCCCGAGTACAAGCTTCCTTCCCTCTGGCGTGCAATAAAATCCATGCTTCAGAGAGGTTGGGCATACATAGTTAAGGCAGGAACGATCATCCTCGTTTGCAACTTCATTGTATACATGATGCAGACATATGACTGGACATTCAAGATAGCAGAAGATGCCTCCACCTCTATTCTCGCAACGATTGCTACTCCCATTGCGTATGTGATTGCTCCAATCGTTGGCATAGCTCTTTGGCAGCTCGCAGCAGCAGCAGTTACAGGCTTCATCGCAAAGGAGTGTGTTGTTTCAACTTTCGCAACAGTATTTATGTTTGAAACTCTCATCAACGAAGACCTCGAGCTCATTGAAGGTGCAACAGTCGGCGCGGCTAACATGGGCGGAATCACAGCAGTTGCAGCACTTGCGTTCCTTATGTTCAACCTGTTCACTCCCCCGTGCTTCGCTGCCCTCGGTGCTATGAACTCCGAGATCAAGAGCAGAAAGTGGTTCTGGGCTGGTATCGGTCTTCAGTTCTCTGTTGGTTATACAATCGCATTCCTCGTATTCTTCTTCGGTACACTCTTCACCGGCGGCAGCCTCGGTGCTACTTGGATGCCTATACTTGGTTGGGCTATCGTTCTTGCAATCGCTGCGATCATTACCGCGCTTATTGTTAAGAAGAATAAAGAGATCGAATCCGAATACAAGCTCTCTGCCGACAAAGCAAAAAAGACTGTTAATGTTTGATAGGTATTAATTATGATAGCAGATATCATCGTAACTTCCGTTATCCTGCTTATTGTTGGCGGAGCGGTAGCATACATCATCAAAGCTAAAAAAAGCGGTAAAAGATGCATCGGTTGCCCCGACAGCGGCTCTTGCAGCTCCTCCCATTGCTCAGGCAATTGCGGGTCATGCAACGGTTGCGGTAATGCCGATGACAAATAACCCGTAAATAAAATCGCCCTCTGCGGAATAGACCGTAGAGGGAATTTTTTTTATTCTGTTTCATCACGCAGGATTTGATTCAGTATGTCGCACTTACTCACAATGTCCTTTGCAAGCTTTAATTGGCACCGTGCCCTGACAAGATTATGCTCCGGATAATCCACCTTGAAATATTTGTCTCCGTCAAGAAAATCCGTGAGGAAACGTGCTGCAAGCTCCACTGTGATCGAAAAAGCTCCCAAAACAAGGCTTTGTATCTCCACTTTTGTCAGTGCATGCTTCACCTGTCTCATATACCCACAGCAGAACGCAGTAAATTTTTCCGTATCCAATTCTACTTTTGTAAGATCCCGTTCATCCTCAGCCGCAGTACTGCACGACGATCGTACAGCATCTCCGAAATCGTACATCGCCATTCCGGGCATAACGGTGTCCAGGTCGATCACACACAATGGCTTCAGTGTTTCTTTGTCAAAAAGGACATTGTTGGATTTTGTATCGTTGTGAGTCACTCTCACAGGAAAATCTCCGACGACATATCTGTCCCACAGGGAGCAAGCAAGATCGCCTACCGTGCGGATGTAGTCAAGCTCCTTCAGCGCTTTATACCTCCTGCCCACCGGATCTGCTTTGGCGGATTCAAACAATGTATCAAGCCGGCGTCGGGTGTTGTGAAAGTCAGGGATCGTCTCATGAAGTCTGCTACCGTCAAGATCTGACAGCAGTACTTGAAACTCGCCGAATGCTTCCCCTGTAGCTTCGATGATCCCGAGGTCGTCACAGGTATCAAAAGTGAATGAATCAATATAATTCATGACGCGCCAGAATCCGTCATCCGTCGAGATATAGTTATCTCCATCAGCAGTCCGCAAGAAGCTAAGCATTGTCCGCTCTCCGCTCTTCTTAGCAATATGTGAGGTGACAAGATCAATATTCTCCATTATTTTCCGCGGGTCCTTAAAAACATAAGTGTTTATCCGCTGAAAAACATAGGTGACATTACCTTCTCCTACAGAAGAATATGTCACCTTATATGTTGAATTTATATTTCCGTTTTTTATGTTTTCCAGGCTGATGATCTCACCGGGAATTCCAAACCGCTGTCCGATCTCGCGAATATTTTCTGACATATCTCTCTCCTTTTTTGAGCATAAATACTTCGGTAAATATTATATGCCAAAGAGAGCGAAATGATTCGTTTTTCAGGCAAACAGTCCCCAGCTTACCACTGACATTATGAAGCCTGCGGCAACTACACCAAGGGTAATAGCGGGAAGTGCATTTTTCAGCCTCAAATTGAACATTGCCGCAACAAGAGCACCTGTCCACGCACCTGTCCCCGGCAGTGGGATCGCAACAAGAACAAAAAGACCGAGCATCTCGTATTTTACAAGAATATCTCCCTTTTTCGCAGCCCGTGCCTCAAGTTTTTCCGCTATACTGCCAAGCTTCTGACTCTTTTTCTTCATCCACTCAAATATCTTGCGGATAAAGAGGATAATAAACGGCACGGGGATCATGTTTCCGATTATGCTGACGATAAGCACAGGAATCAGCGGAAGATCCATTCCGACGCCAAATGGAACAGATCCGCGCAGCTCCACGATCGGAAGCATTGACATTCCGAGCACGCAAAGATATTTTACAAAAACACTCATATGTTACCCTAAATATATCTGTTTATTTGATAAGGCGCATTGCGTTCATGACAAATCCGAGAATCTTAACGTCTGCATCCTGAAGTTCTTTTACCGCGGCGGCAACATCTCGTTTGCTACCGTATCCCTCACGCACAACAAACAGCATTCCTTCTACCATTTGTGCAACAGCTGTTGCGGTAGAGTCGGAACAAATTGCGGGAAGATCTACTACAACATACTCAAACTGCTTTGAGAGCATCTTCACAAGCATATCCATTCTTGCAGAGCAAAGAAGCTTTGTGGGGTTCTGCGACACGTTACCGGCGGGAATAACAAATAGATTCTCGTGGATTCCGCTATGCTTAATTATTGCCAGATTTTTATCGTTTAGAACAAGGTAATCGGAAAGTCCCGGTGCGGCACTGACCTCAAGCTTACCGCTAATGTCCGGATGACGCATATCCGTCTCAATAATTACAACTTTTTTTCCCGCTTCTGCAAGTGCAACACCCAAATTTACTGTGGTGGCGGTCTTTCCTTCTCCATTAATAGCGGATGTGAGACCGATTATTCTTCCCGTTTGATCTTCGTTGGCGGGAAGACTGTAGATAATATTGTCTCTGAGCTGCTCAAAAGCGATCTTTGCCTCAGGAGACGGCTTAATGCTTGCATAACCGCCTGCCAGTCCTGCTTTTTTTTCGGTAATTACTTCTGCCATAATGCCCTCTCCTTTCTCAGTTATTCTCACTTTTCTTGTCGGTTTCTTCAGGGTTATCTTCCGACTTTTCATCAGATTTTTCGTCCGATTCTTCTGTTTTTTCTTCAGTTATTGTTTTCTCAGGCTCCGCTTTTGTTACCGCATAGTCGGGGATATACGCAAGCACGGGAATGTTGAATGTCCGTGAAAGGTATTCTCTGTCTTTGATCGCGTCATCAAGGAAGTATACTATTGTTATAAACACAATCGCAAGGGCTATACCTGCCACGATACCAATGAGGGTGTTTCTGCCGAGACTGGGTTCTGACGGTTCTGTGGGAACTGCTGCATACTGAAGAACTGTTACCTTTGAATTGTAGATCACCTCTTCCGCCTTGTCGGGAATAATGTACGCGATAATATTTGCTATGCTTGCCGCCTCCTCGGGATCCGCACTTTTTACTGTGATCTCGATCATGTTGGTGGAGTTAACATCATCATATGATATCATCTTCTCAAGCTGCTTGTATGTGCAGTTCAAGCTCGATTCGGCAATGATCTCCTCAAGCACGTTCTGCGACTGAACAACCGCTCCGCAAACGTCAACAAGGTCGTCTGATGTGTCCTCGCTGTTTATGTAAAGTCTGATATTTCCGTAATATTTCGGTTCAATGTACTGCGTGGTAATAATATACATTAAAGCACCGCCAATCGCCGCGAATATAAGTATGACCCAAAGGCGCCTCCACAAGTTTTTCAAAACGCCGCCAAATCCCGCATTTTTCTTTTCTCTGTCCATTGCCATAATCCTTTCACGCCAAAGAAGCACACACTTCTTCATTTTAATGTATTTTAGCATGTTATGGTATTATTTTCAATAGATAAAGTGTGAATTATAAAAAAGTCCGCACTACCGAGCGGCAATGCGAACTCTTTATTTAC
>JAGBGV010000303.1 GCA_017935805.1 Clostridia bacterium
GAAGGTGGCAGACGTAGTCTGACGGAAGGAGCAGGCGTTACTTTGGGTTTGGATTATTTTTATTGTTCCGCACTCTCCCTCAGTCACCTACGGTGACAGCTCCCTCCCGGAAGGAGCCTTTTTCTGTCCAAATTTGCTCGTCAATTTTCTCCTCATCGGCAATAGCCTCCAATGAACCACGCGACTATCGCGTGGTTTTCGGTATACAACAAAAAAACGCCTCGTTTGAGACGTTTTGATTGTATTAATACCGTTTTTTCAGGCGGAAAACCAGCCTTGCCATTGCCTTGCCGTTCCACGGTATCAGCGGGTACAGATAATTACGCTTGCCGTTCACCGATTTGTTTGTTGCGGCAAGAATGATCGACACGATAACTCCTATGGCAAATCCTATCCAGTCGAACAGCACCGTCAGTATCAATGTCAGGATCCGCATATACTTGAACGCATATCCAAGCTCATAATTGGACTGGGTAAAGTTGGCGATGGCTATAAATGACATATACAGGATAACATCAGGACACAGCCAGCCAACCGTAACCGCAAAGTCTCCAAGCAAGAGACCACCTACGACGGAAAGTGAATTCGACAGCACACTCGGAGTGTTGAGAGATGCCAGCTTCAATCCGTCGAGAGCAAGCTCCACAAGGATCAGCTGCAAAAAGATCGGCAGCTCCCCCGGCTCCTTTGGAATCAGGAATTTCAATGCCTCCGGCAAAATGTACTCGTGCTCAAGAGCAAGATACCATATGGGCGTGATAAACACAGTCATCCAGAAAATCAGATGACGCAGTACCCTGAGATATGATCCGGTCAGCGGCGGAAAGTAATAGTCGTCAGTCTCCTGCAAGAAATCGAACAAGGTCGTAGGAAAAACCATCGCCTCCGGGCTGTTGTCGCACAGGAGAATCACTCCACCCTCGAGGATCGTCGCTGCAGCCGCATCCGGCCGTTCAGTTGAGCGAATCTTTGGAAATGGATTATACCATCTGGTCTTGATGAGCGATTCCGTAAGGCTCTGATGCCCGAGAACCAAGGAATCTGTTTCAAGAACCTCCAGCTTCTCTGTGAGATTTTTCACATACTCACTGTCTGCCCTGCCCTCCATGTAGCAAAGCGCAAGGTCTGTGCGTGTGCTTTTTCCCACGTTCAGATACTTCACAGTCAGCTGCGGATTGCGAATACGGCGACGTATCATTGCAGTATTGCTGATCAGAGTCTCCACAAATCCGTCACGGCTGCCTCGCATGACTTTGTCGTTTTCCGGCTCATCTGTAGTCCGCGCAGGATATGTCCGCAGGTCGACAATGATAGCATTTGCATCAAATTTATCGCAGAACAGTGCTGTGCATCCGCTCATGACCATCAGCACTATCTGATCTATGGAATCTGTAACATCAACCTCCGCAGACGTAATATGCTTATCCGCAAAGCTCTGTGCGTCTCCCGGCCGACTGTTGCCAAAATCCTTAACGCTTACCACATATGTGAGCAGTTTTTGCAGTGTTTCCCCCTTTACGAAGCCGTCAATATAGTACATCGTCAGCTCCGCATCGGCAATGAGCATTTTCTTTTTTATTATGTCAAAGTTTTCGTCAGGACGCAGTATTCTGTCTATCTCCGCAAGGTTTTCGCGATAGTCCGCAGTCAAATTTCCCTCATGTATTTTCATAAAAAACTCCGCCAACATTTCGTTATTCACGAGAGTATTGACGGAGTCATGTGCTTTTATTCAGTTTATTTCTTTTGATCCTGATTTTTGAAGAACTGGTAGTAGTAGCAGGGGATCATGCCGTTATACAGCTTACGGATCTTGTCTGCCCGACGTCCGTACAGCTTCGGGAACACTTCACTTTGTGTGATAACGTATATCTGCCATTTTTCAAGTCTTGCAAATGCCACACCCATTTCCCGATACAATGATTCTGCCTCCTCAATGGTGAGAAGTCTGTCACCGTAAGGCGGGTTTGTGACAATAGTTCCGCGCTTGCCCAGTGTGTCGATGTCAAGAGCATCCATTTTGAACACGCTTATCATGTCCGCCACTCCCGCACGCTTTGCTGATTCCTCGGCTATTCTCACACAGTCATCGTTAATATCCGTTGCATATGCTTCAAACTGTGTAGCATGATTTATCTTTGTCTCGGCCTCTTCCCTTGCCTGCGTCCATGAATCGGCAGGAAAGATGGGATATTGTTCTGCCGCAAATGAACGCTTCAACCCGGGCGCGATGTTTCTCATCATCATAGCCGCTTCTATAGCGATAGTACCGGAACCGCAGAATGGATCCCACAGCAGTACATTCTCTCGCGGTCTTGCCAGCTTCACCATTGCCGCCGCAAGTGTCTCGCGGATAGGCGCATCAACTGTCTCGGGACGATAGCCTCTCTTATGAAGGGGTACACCTGACAAATCGATCATCAAATTCGCCTTATCCTTAAATAAGAAGAACTCAATTTTGTATCTTGTTCCTGTTTCCGGAAGACGGGTAAGTGAATATTTATCGCCGAGTCTTACGGAGATTGCCTTTTTGATTATCTTCTGACAGTCAGGCACGGAGAAAAGCTTGCTTTTGATTGAGTGACCGCTTACCGGAAACTCGTCATCCTTGCCGATGTAATCCTCCCACGGCAGTTCCTTTGTTCCGTCGAACAACTCAGTGAAGGTAGTCGCTTCAAACGCTCCGACATGGAGATACAGTCTCTCTGCATATCGCAGATTCACACTGCATCTTGCAGCGGCATACTCGTCTCCGCGAAATGTTATTCTGCCGTCAATGTTCTCTATCCGCTCATAGCCGAGAGCCTCAATTTCTTCTCCGAGCAAGCCCTCAAGCCCGAACAGGCAAGTTGCTGTATAGTTTAGTATCATTTCTGGGATTCCCCGTTTCTCTTATCGTCTGCAATTCTCGGTGGGTTGGTCTTCGGCAAAGTGAATGTAAATCTGCACCACTCTCCATACTCACTTTCCACCTTGATACGTTCTCCGTGAGCCTCAATAATCGTGCGCGAGATGTAAAGTCCAAGTCCAACACCTGTTTTGTCAAGTCCGCGGCTACGGTCGCCCTTGTAGAATCGGTCAAATACGAACGGCAGATCCTCTTTCGTAATACCCTCTCCTTCGTTGAATACGCTCACTGTAATCTTCGAACCTGTCTCCTTGATGGAGATAGAATACTTCCCCTCTGGCTTTGCAAACTTTATTCCGTTATCGCAAAGGTTGTAGAGCACCTGGTGTATCGCGTCACGGTCTGCGTTTACGAACATATTGTCACGGTCAGCATCAAACTCAACGTCAAGGTGCTTGTCCTCAAGTCTTTGCTCGGATGAGATAATGATCTCTCGTGCCATTTCACATATATCAAAGGGTGCCTTGCTGAATTTGCGCTCGCCGGCCTGGATCTTGGTAATATCGAGCAGGCTCGACACCAAACGTGACAGCCGCTTGACTTCTGCAGAGATAACACCAAGATAGTGTGGAACTTTATCCGGCGGGATAACACCCTCAAGGATACTGTCGATGAATCCGGAAATAGTGGTCATAGGTGTGCGCAGGTCGTGTGACACATTTGCAATGAACAAGCGTCTCATTTCCTCGCTGTGCTGCATTGCGCTTGCCATGTTGTTAAACGCATCTGCCAGATCTGCAACCTCGTCGTTTCCACTTACAGTTACTCTTACATCAAACTGACCCGCAGCAAATGCACGGGATGCCTTACTCATAGCGCGCAGAGGAGACACAAGCCGCTCTGTGATAAAATACACTGCCACAAGAGTAGCAAGCATGAGCCAAAGCGTTGACATGATCATTGTTTTGATCATCGCCTCAAGCAACGTGTCCATATCGCGAGTCATTGTACAGGTCATGACAGAACCCACGATCTTTCCGTTTTCCGTGGTGATAGCCTGCATATAATAATTATGCTTTTCAGAGAAAAATCCGTCAAGGGTACTGTTATGTGATATGGTTTTTGAATCCTTCAGCTTGTTCATTACAGTGTCAGGATATTTTCTTTCCTCTCCGGCACCAACAATTCCGTCTTCTCCCGCAAATGCGGCGTATTCCTCTTCAGCACCGCCCACAAGCTTGATATTTCCGTCTCCGTCAGATACAAATATTACCATGTTCTCCACATTGGTGGACATTGCACTGAGTACAGGCAGGATCCTGTACACCGAATCGTTCAGATAGTCGTTGAAACTTGTCTCGCCACTATTTGAATAATCGTCGATCATGAACACTGTTGCATCGTAAGCTACGTTTTTCAGCGCTCTCTGCTTGTTATCATCGTCATATCCGTTCACAAGGATGGTGATAACCGATGTTGACAAAAATATACTTAGCAGATTTATGATCATAAATGCGGATATATATTTTACAAATACACTCTTAAACATATTCGCTCCCAAATTAAATTGAGTAAGGGGCTGACGACTGTTCATCAACCCCTGCTTTAATATTACTGGATAAGCTCGAATTTGTAGCCAACGCCCCAAACAGTCTTAAGCGTCCACTTATCGGAAACACCTTCAAGTTTTTCGCGAAGTCTCTTAACGTGAACGTCAACTGTACGGGAGTCACCGAGATAGTCAAATCCCCAAACCTTGTCGAGAAGCTGGTCTCTGGTGAATACGCGGTTGAAATTGGATGCAAGGAAGTAGAGAAGCTCAAGTTCCTTCGGGGGAATGTCAACTGCCTTACCGTTGAGCTTCAGCTCGTACTTATTCTTGCTGATCTCGATATTCTCAAACTTGATAGTCTCGTCGTCGCTCTGGTTGTCATGAGCGGAGTAACGGCGAAGAACTGCCTTGATTCTTGCAGAAAGCTCCTTCATGTCAAAGGGCTTAACGACAAAGTCATCCGCACCAAGCTCAAGACCTACTACCTTGTCGAGAACCTCGTCCTTCGCTGTGATCATGATAACAGGCTTTGAAGAGATAGCTCTGATCTCGCGGCAAACCTGATTACCGTCCTTGTTCTTGGGAAGCATAAGATCGAGAAGCACCAGATCAGGCTCATACATCTTAAAGTAGCTGATACCCTCGATACCGTCACCGGCAGTCTTTACTTCATATCCTTCATTTTCAAAATAAAACTTTAACAGATCGCAAATATTGGGATCATCATCGATAACAAGAAGCTTTGTTCCCATTTTTTCTTTCCTCACTATTCTATGTAAATTTTAATTAACCGTTCTACACCAACAATTGTAAATCATCTATATGAAGTTAGTATGAACAGCAGGTGATGGAAATATAAAATAATGCTGTTTTTAACATTAAATAATTTTTTATCCAAAGAATCCCTCAATAATACTTGAATATACGGGGAAAAAAGTGTATAATAAAAGGGATTGATGCTGTACTGTATTTCCATTAATTATATATATTATAAAAAAAGTGGAGCAGTTTGTCAATATTTTATCAAAAATTATTACGAATTCCATCTTTTGAGAAAGGATTTGCTGAATCTCACAGCAGGAAAATATAATGAAACTTGGTATTATCGGTCTTCCAAACGTAGGCAAGATCACACTTTTCAACGCACTGACAGGTGCAGGTGCTCCAAGTGCCAATTATCCCTTCTGCACCATTGACCCTAACGTAGGTATTGTTCAGGTGCCCGACTATCGCCTTGACAAGCTGGCAGAAATGTATGATCCCCAGCTTTACACCCCTGCAACTGTCGAATTTGTTGACATTGCAGGTCTTGTTCGCGGCGCATCCAAGGGTGAAGGTCTCGGAAACAAGTTCCTTTCACACATTCGTGACGTTGATGCGGTAATCCATGTTCTCCGTTGCTTTGACGACGGTGACATCATCCATGTTGACGGCACAGTTGACCCCATTCGCGACCTTGAAACTATCAATATGGAGCTTATCTATTCCGATATCGAACAGCTTGAGAAGCGTATCGACAGAGTGACAAAGCTGCTCAAGGGAGACAAGACTCTCCAGCCTCAGCTTGACATGTACAACAAGCTTCTTGCTGCATTGAATGAGGGTAAGACTGCCCGCAGCGTTGAGCTTTCAGCTGATGACCTCGCTTTGCTTGATGACGTTAACCTTCTCACCCTCAAGCCCATTATTTACGTTGCCAACGTAAGCGAGGATGAGGCTGCAGGTGTTTCTGACGACAATATTTTCTTCAAGAATCTCAAGGCTGCAGCTGACGAAGAAAACGCAGAGGTTATTCCGGTTTGCGCCGGTATTGAAGCTGAGATCGCGGAGCTTGATCCTGAGGAAAAGAAGATGTTCCTTGCAGATATGGGCATCGAGGAAAGCGGTCTTGACAGACTCATCAAGGCAAGCTATTCCCTGCTCGGATATATCAGCTACCTTACAGCAGGTCCGAAGGAAGTACGTGCATGGACTATTGTAAACGGCACAAAGGCTCCTCAGGCAGCGGGCAAGATCCACAGTGATTTCGAACGTGGCTTCATCCGTGCGGAAATCGTTGCATTTGATGACCTTATGGCTTGCGGCTCGATGAACGCAGCAAAGGAAAAGGGCCTTGTTCGCAGTGAAGGTAAGGAATACGTCATCCATGACGGCGATGTGGTACTCTTCAGATTCAACGTATAACTTCGGTGCCCCTTCAGTTTGATACATAAATAAACGGAGGAAAACTATGGAATTTATCGAGTATAAGAAATATTTATCATTCCCGGGTCTTGGAATTGAGCCCTTCTATGTTGACAGAGTTGCATTTACGCTCTTTGGCAAGGATGTATACTGGTACGGCGTACTCATCACCTGCGGCATGATACTTGCGGTTGTATGTGCGCTTTGGCTTGCAAAGCTCGAGAAGATCAAGTCCGACCACATTTACGATCTGGCGCTTTGGGTAATTATCTTCGGAGTGCTTGGCGCAAGAGCTTATTATGTGATCTTTGACTGGGATCCTGCGGTTTATCTTGAAACCGGCGGCAACTTTTTCCAGAACGCATGGGGCACATTCGTAAACTGCCTCGCAATGTGGGATGGCGGTCTTGCAATATACGGCGGTGTGATCGCCGGTCTTATCACAGGCTTTATTTTCGCAAAGGTCAAAAAAATTCAGTTCCTCAAGCTGTTTGACATTCTCGCCGCCTGCGTTCTTATCGGTCAGATCATCGGACGCTGGGGCAACTTCATCAACATTGAGGTATACGGTGCGGAAACAGATACCCTATTCAGAATGGGCATTCATCTGATGAACGGCACAGGCGACGTTCTCGCGGAATACTTCGTTCACCCAACATTCCTTTACGAATCAATGTGGAATCTTGTGGGACTCATTCTGGCTCTTATAATGTACAAAAAGAAAAAGTTCAACGGTCAGATATTCTGCTTCTACCTGGTTTGGTACGGATTCGGAAGAATAATCCTTGAGGGAATGCGTGATCCCGAGTATAACCTCATGATAGGCAATACAGGCATTATGGTTTCACAGCTTGTGGGATTCATTTCGCTCATTATCGGAATAATAATTTTCGTATTTCTGCTTCATAAAAACAAGAAAGCTAAAGCAGAAAATGCTGAATATGCCCCCGTTTATGACGGTCCGGCAAATGAGGCAGCAGACCAAGGCAATTCGGAGGAATAATCATGGCACATATTATCGACGGTAAAGTAATTTCTGCGTCCGCAAGACTTGATATAGCAGAGCGCGGACGTGCGTTTTTCGAAAAAACAGGCATCCGTCCGGGACTTGCTGTAGTTATTGTTGGCGAGGATCCCGCATCCAAGGTATACGTTCGTAATAAGAAAAAAGGATGCGAAGAGGCAGGCTTCTATTCAGAGGTCCACGAAATGTCCGCGGAAACAACAATGGACGAGCTGCTCGCAAAGATAGAAGAACTCAAGAATAACGAAAAAATTCACGGAATCCTTGTTCAGCTTCCCTTACCGAAGCATCTTGACGAGAAGGCAGTAATTGATGCGATCCCGCCTGAAAAGGACGTTGACGCATTCCATCCTGTCAATACCGGCAAAATAATGATCGGTGACTACAACTTCCTGCCCTGCACACCTGCGGGAGTCATGAAGATGCTTGAATACGAGAAGATCGACGTGTCTGGCAAGGAATGCGTTGTAATAGGCCGCAGTAATATCGTTGGTAAGCCAATGGCAATGCTGCTGCTTCACGCAAACGGCACGGTTACAGTATGTCATTCCCGCACAAAGGATCTGGCTGAGGTTACACGCCGCGCTGATATACTTGTTGTGGCAATCGGCAAGGCAAACTTCGTCACAGCTGATATGGTAAAAGAAGGCGCTGTTGTAATTGACGTGGGAATGAACCGCAATGCTGAAGGCAAGCTCTGCGGTGACGTTGACTTTGAGAATGTAAAAGAAAAGGCATCCGCGATCACTCCTGTACCCGGTGGAGTAGGCGTCATGACCATCACAATGCTTCTTGAAAACACTCTCCGCGCTGCTGAGTTGGCGGTCAAGGGCAATTAATACGTTAAAATCTTCCTAAACAACAAAAATTTAGGAAGATTTTTCAGTTATAAACCGAACCTTTTGAATTTTTCGCTACTATATAGGCAAATAAGAAAGGAGGTAGCTTACATGGATTCCATGGATGCTTTGCTGGAGTACATCGATGAGATTTGGAAAATGGCATTCTCCAAATGTGGCAATACGCATGATGCTGATGATCTTGTTCAGGACACTTATCTTGCAGCCCTTACCGCCCTGCGTAGCGGAAAATTCATCCAGTACCCGAGAACTTGGCTTGCGAACACTTTGATGCATATTTTTGGCAGCCGTATGCGAGAGAAGTATCGCTTGCCGATAATTTCACTGAATGAATCAGCTGTACAGAGTATTGCTGAATATGCCTCATCCGCAGAAGAAAAAGAAGAAGAGATCCATCTGCGAAAGTGCATTGCGTCATTGACAGAGCTATATCGCAATGTAATTGTTATGCATTATATTGGCGGGATGCAAATTGACGAGATTGCCCGTCAGCTTAATGTACCGGTTGGCACAGTAAAAAGAAGACTCCATGTAGGCAGAGAAAGAATGAAAAAAGAACAAAACAA
>JAGBGV010000304.1 GCA_017935805.1 Clostridia bacterium
AGAGTAGAAAACATTAATCATTTTGCAATCAAATTCCAATTTATCGAACTGAATAAATTACCCCCGACAGATCTTGCAAATCTGTCGGGTTACTTATTTGTTTACTGAGGATCAAATATAGCTTATCCGTAGGGACAGACGTCCTCGGCTGTCCGCTCGTGCAGGCTTGTATTTCATGGTGGGAGGGAACAAACCACAACCCTTGTCATTCTGACCTCGAAGAATCTATTTGAGATCCTTCGATTACGCTTCGCTCCACTCAGGATGACAGAAGAACAACCTTGTCATTCTGAGCGAAGTACGGAGTACGAAGTCGAAGAATCTATTCGGGATCCTTCGATTACGCTACACTCAGGATGACAGAATAAACCCTCTGCCCGAGCAGGTCATTTTTTTCGCAAAAACTGCCATTTGTTGCTTTTTTTGTCAGTTCCCTTGATAATTCACGCGGAATATATTATACTAATCTTAAGTATGAACACTTCCCGAAAAAGGACGGTTTTACATAATGGAAAATAAATACTATATTGGCATCGACCTTGGCACGTCTGCCGTAAAGCTTCTCCTCGTTGACAGCTGCGGCAAGGTAGTTCGCACCGAGAGCCGTGAATATCCGCTGATCTTCCCTAATCCCGGTTGGTCAGAACAGCGCCCCGAGGAATGGTGGGTTGGCGTGAAGTCAGGTCTTGCCGCGCTGCTCGACGGCATTGACACCTCACTCATCGAAGGTATCGGCTGCGGCGGTCAGATGCACGGGCTTGTGGTCCTTGACGAAAATGACGCAGTCATCCGCCCGGCAATTCTATGGAACGACGGCAGAACTCAGGCAGAGGTGGACTACCTCAACGGCGAGATCGGCAAGGACAAGCTTTCCGCTCTTACTGCTAACATTGCATTCGCAGGTTTTACTGCTCCGAAGATCCTTTGGATGAAGAATAACGAACCTGAAAACTTCGCGAAGATCAAGAAGATCATGCTCCCGAAGGACTACATAAACTATCTTCTCACAGGTGTACATTGCTGTGACTACTCTGACGCGTCCGGTATGCTCACACTTGATGTTGAACACAAGCGCTGGTCCGCTGAAATGCTCGCGATCTGCGGTGTTACGGAAGACGTGATGCCCGCACTTTACGAAAGCTCCAATGTGGTTGGTACTATCCTTCCCGAAATCGCGGCTGAGCTTGGACTTCCTGAGAACGTTAAGGTAGTAGGAGGGGCCGGTGACAATGCGGCAGCGGCAGTCGGCACAGGAATCGTCGGCGAGGGTGGTTGCAACATCTCCCTTGGCACATCCGGTACTGTGTTTATTTCCTCAACCAAATTCGGAGTTGACCCGAACAATGCACTTCACGCTTTTGCTCACGCAGACGGCGGCTATCATCTCATGGGATGTATGCTCTCCGCCGCAAGCTGCAACAAGTGGCTGTGCGAGGATATTCTCGGTACAACTGACTACGCAGGTGAGCAGGCAGGTATAACTGATGCAGACCTGGGCAACAACCGCGTATTCTTCCTCCCCTACCTCATGGGTGAGAGAAGCCCTATTAACGACGTAAACGCACGTGGCACATTCACCGGTATGTCAATGGACACTACCCGCAAAGATATGGTGCTTGCTGTGCTTGAAGGTGTAGCGTTCGCTATCCGCGACAGCGTTGAGGTGGCACGTTCCCTCGGCATCAAGATCGATCGAAGCAAGATCTGCGGCGGCGGTGCGAAATCTCCTCTGTGGAGACGGATCATCGCAAACGTGCTTGGCATCTCCCTTGACATTCCCCAGACCGAGGAAGGTCCCGGATACGGCGGCGCAATGCTGGCAATGGTAGGCTGCGGCAGGTTCGGTTCAGTAATCGAGGCGGCTGAAGCACTCACAGGAGTTTCCGCAACAGTCGATCCCGATCCCGAGCTCACAGCCCGCTACGAAGCAAAGTATCAAATTTTCAAAAAAATATATCCCACAATGAAAAACCTGTTTTCTGAAATGAAGGAGGAAACAAAATGAGCGAGATCTTCAAGAATATTCCCGAAATAAAGTACGAAGGACCACAGAGCAAGAATCCCCTTGCGTTCAAGTATTATGATCCCGACAGAATAGTGCTCGGCAAGAAGATGAGCGAGCATCTGCCCTTCGCTATGGCATGGTGGCACAATCTAGGCGCGGCAGGTACTGATATGTTCGGTCGCGACACCGCTGACAAGTCCTTCGGTGCTAGCGAAAAGGGCACAATGGAGCACGCACGCGCTAAGGTTGACGCAGGCTTTGAATTTATGAAGAAGCTGGGCATCAAGCTCTTCTGCTTCCACGACGTTGACCTTGTTCCCGAGGCTGATGACATTAAGGAAACAAACCGTCGCCTTGACGAGATCACCGACTACATACTCGAGAAGATGGAAGGCACAGACATCAAGTGCCTCTGGGGTACTGCGAATATGTTCTCCAACCCTCGCTTCATGAACGGTGCAGGCTCTACCAACTCCGCTGACGTTTACTGCTTCGCTGCGGCACAGATCAAGAAGGCACTGGAGCTGACAGTTAAGCTCGGCGGTCGCGGATATGTATTCTGGGGCGGACGTGAAGGTTACGAAACTCTCCTCAACACTGACATTAAGTTCGAGCAGGAAAACATCGCTCGCCTCATGCACATGGCAGTTGAATACGGTCGCAAGATCGGATTCAAG
>JAGBGV010000305.1 GCA_017935805.1 Clostridia bacterium
AATAAATAAGAATAATTTTTAGCTCGGTGTTCATATCTGTTTATACTCCTGTGCTCTCGACTGTGCCATTTCGTCACAGCGTTCATTATACGGGTGACCGGCGTGTCCCTTTACCCATTCAAATTTGACATCGTGTGTTTCACAAAGTGAAAGAAGCTTTTCCCAAAGATCAGGGTTGAGTGCCGGCGATCCGTCCGAGCGTCTCCACCCTTTTTTTTGCCATGATCTCGCCCAGCCCTTCGAGATACCGTCACAGAGGTACTTAGAGTCGGTAGTCATAAGAACCTCACACGGCTTGTTGAGCGCCTCCAAGGCGCGTATAGCGGCTGTCAGCTCCATTCTGTTATTTGTAGTATTGCTCTCGCCGCCCGAGAGCTCTTTTTCTATTCCTTTATAGACAAGGATCGCGCCCCATCCTCCGGGTCCGGGATTCTGCAGACATGATCCATCGGTGTAAATATCAACGTGAAGCATATTTTCTCCTTAATACTTTTATCAAATTAAGTATACCATAATGTGAACCGAAAAACAATAGATTTTCACCTCAAAAACTTTTTTGTAACCTGCCTCACTTTTTTAGCATACACTTTAACGAAGAGATAACCTGAGTCTCTTCAAGACAATTATTCGGAGGACTTTTTCGAAGATTATGGAAAACAGAAAAGACAATTATACGCCCTGCAACAGAATCGAAGACTCAATTCTTACTCAGATTCTTCGCGAAAACGTACCTTCTTGCAAGGGTCATGTTCACTCAAATACAAGAAGCAATTCGTGCACTTGCCGCAGAGCAACATCGGACTCCCGCAGAGACAACTCTTGGAATCGCTCGGGAGAAGCATATACTGTAAGACGCGATTCCTATTCATCTAATTCTGAAAAGGTCGGATCGTCTTGTAAAGTAGAAAATGACAGCCGTCGCGTTGCACGATGCGAGGATAATACGGATGCACGCCGCCCCTGCAACTACAACGACTCCGCATACGTGAACAGACGTGAGGAATCAGCAAACGGTGAGTGCTGTGAAAAATGTATCGGAAACAGCTGTATCAACGGATACCCGGTAGCTATGGTCTACTGTCCCGATCATGAATTCGAGGATCTCTACAGCTGTGAAGAAGCGCTCGATCGCGGAACTTTGTTCCGTATTCTTGATCTGCCTTTCTACCCCGGTAAGTGCAGGGACTGCCGATAAGACAACTATAAGGAGATATTACAGAGATGAATGACCGAAATAAACTCTATAAAATGATACAGACCTATTCATTCGCCGTAAACGAAATCGTACTGTATCTCGACACTCATCCTAACTGCCGCTCAGCGCTTCGCCAATACAAGATGTACCGCGACCGCCTTGCTGAAGCCGTTCGCCTTTACGAAGAAAAGTACGGACAGCGTACGATTTACGGTGGCAATTCTTGTGACAGCTGGCAATGGGTAAACGAACATGGCCGTGGGAAAACTGAAAGAGGCAGAAAGGAATAGTTATTTATGTGGACTTACGAAAAAAAACTTCAATATCCTGTAAACATTAAAAATCCGAATCCAGCAATCGCAAGCCTTATAATCAGTCAGCTCGGCGGTCCCGACGGCGAACTCGCAGCTTCGATGAGATATTTGAACCAACGCTATGCGATGCCGTATCGAGAGGTTGCCGCCATCCTCTCGGACGTCGGTACTGAGGAGCTTGCTCACATGGAAATGATAGCCGCGATCATCCATCAGCTCACGCGAAACATTGATCCGGATGACATCAAGAATACAAACTTTGCACCATATTTCGTTGATCACACGACCGGTGTTTATCCGATCGCCGCATCCGGTGTTCCCTTCGACATGAAATACGTCGGAATAAAAGGTGACGTTTTTGCAGATCTCAATGAAGACCTTGCGGCTGAGCAGAAAGCGCGCGTAACGTACGACAATCTTCTGAGACTTATCGATGACCGTGACGTATGCGAGCCCCTCAAGTTCCTTCGTGAACG
>JAGBGV010000306.1 GCA_017935805.1 Clostridia bacterium
GGAAAGCGAGTGTATCTTCTCGGCACACCTGAGCTGTATGATCAGTTTACCGATTACGGCATTGATATGGTGAACGACAGAGAGGGCAAATGGGACGGCAGAGATGCGGATATTACAGTCACCAGCTTTGACACTACTCTCACATACGAAAAGCTTACCGTAGCCTGTGATTTCATTCGCGGCGGTGCGGAATACCTCTGTACCCACCCCGATTTCAACTGCCCCACAGAAACCGGATTCATTCCCGACAGCGGTGCGATCGCTGCTTGCGTCACAGCATCCACAGGAGTATTGCCAACCTATTTCGGCAAGCCTTATCCCGAAACTGTGGAGATGATCTCGGAGATAACGGGAGCTGAGAAGGATGAGATCATCATTTTCGGGGACAGACTTTACACCGACATTGCAACGGGCAAGCGTCACGGAATAACTGCCGCACTTGTTCTCACGGGAGAAACAAAGATCGAGGACGTAGAAAACGCCCCCGATGAAGAAAAGCCGGATATACTTCTTGATTCTCTTGAGTCTGCCGAACGGATCATGTTTGGCGAATGATCAATCACCGATAATTTCACGAATCAGCGCGTCTGCAAAAAGACCTGCGCTGATTTTTGCTTCTTCAAGGATATTAGCGCAGGAGCCTACCTCAAGCAAAAGCGAGCCTTTGGTGTACTGCTCGTTGAAAGAGGCACTGCGAAGATTTATGCTCCGCATGACCTCGGGATATTCCGCATGAATATCACATTGCAGTCGCGCTGCGAGAGAAAGATTGTCCTTCCAGCCTGTGTGTCCCGAGCCGCCGTGATCTGTGCCGATAACGAACATCAGCTTTGCGGCAGACACTCCGTTTACCTCTGATGTGAGAGGAAGATGCGTCCCGTCGGGCAGGGAGACCGAGTCGCGGTGGACATCGATTATGTATGAGACGGAGGGGAACTCAGAAATCGTCTCGCGGATATAAAGCGAAGCGTTGTAGTATGCCATGTTAAAGTCCTCCGCGTCAAACAGAGTCTCGCAGTGGATAGTGTTGACTCCCGAACTGTTCAGCTTATCGCTTATCACCTTACCGATTGCTATCATGTTGCTTTCTGTGTCAAGGGTGCGGTAGTCGGTGCTTGAGTGGTTTGCATATGCTTCGCTACCGTGAGTGTGTAATATCAGAACTATCGGTGCGTCATTGCCATAGGTGGAGTACAGCTTGTTGAGGGTTGGTATGACGCGAGGGGTGTTTTGAATCTCGTTCATGTCGGGGGAGTAGGGAGTTTCGTTTGTGAGAGAAATGGTGTACTCACCACTCGGTGACTGTGGAGGAGGTGTGACAGATTCGCTGGGTGAGCTTGTTGTGTCGGTTTGGCTGCTGTCTGTTGTGGGAACAATATAAGATTTGTTTACAACTGTTACGTTTTCCATGCCCCCCACAAACTCGCCGATCAGCATCCGTGTTACATAACTGCTGTCGATGCCCTTGTCCTTTGCTACAGCCATTGCCGTGACCGAAAAGAACAAAACGGATATACAGCAGAGGAGTACGGAGAGCAACTTACCGATAACTGAACGGGGGCTGCTTTGTGGTTCTTGCGAACTGTCAACTGTGTCTTCGATCGGCGTATCACTGTGGATCGTCGGCGCGGTCAATTCTTTTACTTCCTGCTCGTCCATTTGTTCCTCCTGCTGAATTTGCTTTTGGTACATTTTATGCATTTGAAAGGTTCCTCATTAATCACCCGAGGTTATTTCCTAAGTGAGCGAGGTTAATACCGCCTGCGATTATTGACGCGTAACAGCTTACCGCCACGTCGATATCCGACGGAGATACAAGAAGCCCTCTGTCACGTTCATTTCCCGAAAGCAGATCGGCGCGGATCACCGTGGGCACACCAATGGATATAACAGGGCAGGGCATTGTGCGGCTGCTGATCTCTCCAGAGGAATGTGCAAGTGCAGAGCCGGGGATTACGCCGCAGTCACTTATTTGCAGAGCCGTGCAAAGCCTGTCGGGGGAGATGGCGCTGAGTGAGTCTACGGTAATGATCAGCCCGGCTTCCGCTTGCTCTGCAATGCTCCCAACAGTTTTTGCTGTGTCAAGTCCGGTTCTGGCAGGCACTCCCGGCTTTATGACGCACATTTTTGATACCCCGAGCTTTTCTCCATCTCCGCCCGTCACTGCTATACGGTCAGCGGCAAGAGAGCCCAGCGAATCCGCAGTGACCGATTCTGAGCCGAGCCCAACTGTGAGAATGGCTACACTTCTGTCATGTCCGCGATATTCTGATATTATCTCTGCGATGAGTGAGCAAAGTCGCCTCCTGTCTTCCGTGCCCTCAAGCCATATCTTACCGCATGAGACGGTGTGGTAGCTGTGCCCGAGGTGGGATGAGGCGGTGATCTTGAAGCCGTATTTTTCACTTGTCAGCGTATTTGTGAAGTGTACTCGTGCTGCCGGCTCCAGTCCGAAGAATTCCTCCGCCAGGTCACTTTTTCTTTTTTTCAGCATTGTTTCCCCCTCGCTTTGCTCTGCTTTATCTCCGCGGTCGGTTCGATACCGATGCGGCTGAAGCCAAAATGATCGGTTTTTGCTTCAATGATTTATTTTTCGGCCTAAAAATAGGTACATATGCTATATTAATGCCCACTTTTTGTGTAAAAAATGCACAAAAATTACGTTCGTAATTGTGCATGTGGATGAAACTTAAAATGACTTTGAAATATTGTGTTGATTATAGAGAAAAAAAGTGATATAATATGGTGAATTGAACTTTTTCGCAACCGGGTAGTGTTGCAAGAATCACGAGGAGGATTTACTGAATCATGAAAAAAGCGTTATCCCTTATTCTCGCAATGATAATGCTCGCATCTGTCATCACAGGATGTACCACTCTTAAAGGCAACGACAAGGGTGCTATTATCGATATGTATATTACAACTGAGGTGCTCAATTTTGACCCTCAGGCAAGCATTACTGACGATGCTATGCTCAAGATAAACAGCCTTATTTACGAAGGTCTCACCACTATCGACCAGAAGGGTAAGTGGCAGAAGGCTCTCATGAAGGATTATGAGATCGAAACAGACAAGGACGGCGAATTCTCTATTCTTGTTTACCTCAATAATACCCGTTGGAGCGACGGCCGTACCGTTCAGGCTGCTGACTTTGTTTACTCCTGGAAGAGACTTATCAACACAAACAACAAGCACGAAGCAGCTTGTCTCCTTTACGAGATCAAGAATGCTTACGATGTTAAGATGGGCGACGCAAGTATTGACGACCTTGGCGTAGCTGCTGTTGATACATACACTCTCCAAATCCAGTTTGAGCAGAAGGTCGACCTTGACCAGTTCTTCGAAAACTGCTCATCTATCGCACTCGTTCCTCTCCGCGAGGACGTAGTTTCCCGTTACACAGATGAATACTGGGCTGCAAAGTCCACCAATATCGTAACAAACGGTCCTTTCGCTGTTAAGGGTATGAACATTGGCGAAGAGCTCAGACTCGAACGCTCCGGTTACTACTACCTTGACGCTGAAAAGAACGAGCCCCTTGACAAGTTCGTTATTCCTTACAGACTCCTTACCGAGTATGACAGAGGCGACGCTGAGGCTCAGATGGCTGCATTTGAAGAAGGCAAGCTGTTCTATATCGACGAGATCCCGCTTTCTGCTCGCGCTGACTATAAGGGCAAGGCTACTGTAACAGATATGATGACAACTCATACTTATTTGTTCAACACAAACAATGAGCTGTTCGCTGATGCAGATGTTCGCCGTGCGCTTTCCATGGCTATCGACAGAGATCAGATCGTGAACATCGTAACATTCGCAAAGGCTGCTACAGGTTACGTTCCTTATAAGGTATTCAACTCCACAACCGGCACATCCTTCAGAGAAGCCGGCGGCGCGATCCTTTCCACAACTGCTGACCTTGCAGGTGCAAAGAGCCTCCTGTCCAAAGCAGGTGTTAACGGCGGAGAATTTACTCTCACCGTAAGAAACAACGAGGTTGACCTTGCAATTGCTGAATACGTTGCAGGTGTTTGGGAAGATCTCGGATTCGATGTAACTATCGATACACCTAAGGCAACCGAAAGCATGATCGAGGAAGAAGCATTCGACGATAACTTCCAGAAGATCTACGACGAGGGCACATTCGATGTTATTGCTATCGATATGAACATGCTCTCCACAGACGCTTTCTCCGCACTTGCACAGTTCGCTGTTCCGTTCTCCGGAAACGGTGTTGATATGTATTCCGAAAACTATGACCTCTACACTCATGTAACAGGCTACGCAAACGAAGAGTACAACGCGCTGATCGCATCTGCGTTCGCTGAAAAGGACAGAGCAAAGAGAGCTGAACTTCTCCACCAGGCAGAAGAAATGCTGCTCCAGGATATGCCCGTTGTTCCCCTTGTATTCCTTCAGGACGCTTACCTCACACACAAGGATCTTTCCAAGGTTAAGACAACTTACTACGGTGTGAGAGACTTCAGAGATACAAAGCTGAAGAACTACATGAAGTACAAGGCTGCTACAGACACAACTGAGGACGCAGAAAAGTAAGATCGGCACATTAATATAGTCCAAATAAAACGGGAGGTTTTATAACTTCCCGTTTTCGTTCCCTATAGTAAGTAAGCCAACAAAATTTTGAGATTGGAGAATTATTATGCCGGAAACATTCCATTCACCACAGCAAGTGAAGGTGTTCATTTTATACCTTCTGGAAAAGATCGGCTACCCTCTTGACTACAACGATCTGGCTACCATAGTTATCCGCGACGGATATGTTGACTATTTTGATTTTGTTACATATTTCCACGAGCTGCTTGAAGCGGGACACATCAGAAGGATCGGCGGCGACGATGATGATGAAGGTTCTGCGAAGGAAAGACCGGTCGACCGTGACTCCTATATGGTGAGCGACACAGGCAGAATGATCGCTAAGGGACTTGCGGACGATCTTCTTCTGGCGGCTGTGAGAGAAAAGAGCTACATCAGCGCGATGAGGCATTTGTCTCTTGAAAAACGAGGAGCTGTTATCAAGCATGACATTGAAGCGGTGGGCGACGGAACGTATATCTTCCATTGCTCCATTAAGGACTGCGACGGGCTGGCGTTCGACCTTGACCTCCGTGCGGATTCATATATGCAGGCGTCGAGAATGAGAATGAATTTTGACGATAAGCCTGACGTTGTTTACAGAGGAATCGTAGCTCTTGTTACGGGAAATGTAAATTATTTGTTGGAAAAGTAAAATTTTACGATTTTTTTGGTCTTAAACAAGCCGGAAAATAACAGAAAATTCACGAATTTACTGTAAAAATGCAATAAAATGAACAACATTACAGAAAAAACAGTCGAATTGGTAGAATAATTTGTTAAAGCTATTGACAAATCCAACATTTGTGCTATAATAATACATAGCGTAATGTTTTTTTAATGAGAAAATATGGGGTGTCGCCTACAGTGAATGATCTTTTATCCCTCATCGAAGCTGTCAAAGCGGGGGACGAGAATGCATTTTCTCTCCTGCTTGAGCAATATAAAAATGCTGTTGATGGGGCGGTTAGGAGATTTGCTCCATCCTTCGAATTGACGGAGGGCGGAGGAGACGGTTGGTGTGACATCGAGGACCTCAGACAATATGCTGCGCTGGCGCTGTACCGTGCCGCCGCTACATATGCCCCCGGCGAATCGGGGAAGGGTAAAGAAGTCAGCTTTGGACTGTACGCAAAGATATGTATCAACAACAGCCTTATATCGGTTTTGCGAAAGTACCGAAGTGAGAAGAAAAAACGTGATGCTGCAAACAAAAGCGAAAAGATCACACGCTCATCCGGCATGAAAGATGCGAACGACCCTCTCGGGTTGCTTGTGTCCGGAGAATCCGCAGACGAGCTTGTGAAGCAGATAAAAAGCAGCCTTTCCGAATATGAGACCAACGTGTTCGACTGCTATATTGTTGGTAAGTCCACTCGCGAGATTGCCCGACAGACGGGAAAAGACGAAAAATCTGTCAGCAATGCTTTGTACCGCGTGAAAGTTAAGATAAAGGGACTACTGAAAAATTAATACTGTATTTTATTCTTCCACAAAGGGAGACTGAAATAAATAGCCCAACAGCTTAACTCGAAAAGCGTTGTATCAAGGTGACGGAGAGTCCGCAGAGGGCGAATAACTTCAACCAAATTAATTAAAGCGAGGAAAAAAAGATGTACGAGGACAAGACCTTAAAGTGCAAGGAATGCGGTAACGAATTCGTATTCACAGCAGGCGAACAGGAATTCTATGCAGAAAAGGGTTTCCAGAACGAGCCCCAGAGATGCAAGGAATGCCGTGATAAGAGAAAGAACGCTAACCGTGAGCAGAGAGAAATGTTCACAACAACTTGCGCTAACTGCGGTAAGGAAGCTAAGGTTCCTTTCCAGCCTACAAGCGACAGACCTGTATACTGCAGCGAGTGCTTTGCTGCAATGAAGCAGCAGTAATTGATATTCGCCTCACTCCTTGATGTGCAGCGCATATATAGTTACAACTAAAAAGATTGAGAAATACGGTGATGATTTGCCGTATTTCTTTATTTTTCTCGCAAAAAAGTCAATTTTAGTGCGTATTTGTTGAAAAAGTGTATGTACAAATCGGAAAAAATGTGATATAATCAAGATGTATTATTGTGTGAATAGTGTTTGTACTGTTCACGCGGGTTGGAGATATAATGGAAAAGAAATATAATAACGCTCCGAGGGGAGAAAAAAGAAAATCCTACTCGGACGATAGACGGCGCGACGGAAAGCATTACGGAAGACAGAACAGCGACAACCGCCCGCGCAGATTTGAGGGTGAAAAGCCTTCAAATATTGTAGTCGGCAGAAATGCTGTTACGGAGCTTATCAGATCCGGCGCACCGGTTGACAATATCCTGGTGTCCGGCAGAGAAGGCTCAGTTACCGTGATCATTGCCGAGGCGAGAAAAGCAGGAATTCCTGTGGTGGACTCCACAAGTGATTCTCTTGACAGACTTTCACATGGTGAGAATCATCAGGGCGTACTTGCGATGGTTGCTGAGAAGCATTACTCCACTGTTGAGGAGATACTTGAGATAGCACATGAGCGAGGAGAAAAGCCTCTCATCGTTGTGTGCGACGGAATTGAAGACCCACACAATCTCGGGGCTGTGATCCGTTGTGCGGAATGTGCAGGTGCTCACGGTGTGATAATTCCCGAAAGGCGTGCGTGCGGACTTACTCCTGCGGTGTCCAAGGCATCGGCAGGTGCAATCCTTCACATGGCGGTAGCAAAGGTAGGAAACATTGCTCAGACTATTGAAAAGCTGAAGGAAAACGGCGTGTGGACCTTCGCGGCAGAGGCTGACGGAGTGGATTTCTACGAGGCTGACTGGAACATTCCTTGCGCTATAGTGCTTGGCGGTGAGGACAGCGGTGTCAGCAGACTCGTCCGCGAGAGATGCGACTTTACGGTATCCATCCCCATGTTCGGCAAGGTCAACTCCCTTAACGTATCCACAGCCGCATCTGTTCTTCTGTGCCACGCGGCAAGAAAGCAGAAGCTGGGTTAAGGACATAAATTTGTTTACGGCAAGTTCAATATAGAAAAATAAAGCATATGAAAGGAAAGCCACGGACTGATCCGAGGTCAATTACTTATTATGGCTAAACAATCGAAGAACAATAAAGGAATAACTGCAGGGGACCTTCGCAGTAAGCTGAATTCATCAAAGTCCAAAAAGGAAGCACTTCCCGAGATTAAGTTTGATGAGATAGATCTTACAAACGAAGCGACAGACTCCGACAGCGAGCTGGACATTAGCTCTCTCCTGAAAAAGTATATGCCGGAGTATGCAGATGAGCCTGAAAATCAGGACAGCACAAGCGGCGGTGTTTTGTCGCGTCTGAAAAAGTCTGCAGAGATCGAACGCGATAACGACGAAAAGCTGATGGACGCTCTTGATTCAGCATTCTCGATGCCTGAAGCGAACGAGGATATGATCAGTGAGTACGAGTTCCTTGAAAACTCATTTGACGCTATTCAGGGGAATGACAGCGAAGAGTGGGATGATGAGCCTTGGGATGACGAGACAGGCGAAGCCTCTGTTGAAGATGCTGCTTGGGATGAAGCTCCTGCCGAGGAATATCAGGAACAGTACGCTGACGAACAGTATTATGACGATCAGTACTCTGAAGAGTATGACGAACAGTTCGTTGACGGTCAGTACGCCGAACAGTACGATGAGCAGTATACCGAGCAGTACGATGACCAGTATGCTGAACAGTACGATGACCAGTACGCTGATGAACAGTATTACGAGCCTGAAAACGGCGAAGCAATGGATGAACTGTTCTACGAGGAACCAAAGAAGAAGTTCAGTCTGTTTGGTAAGCTTAAGGAAATGAAAGCGGCTCGTGCGGCAAAGAAGCTTGAAAAACAGCAGGCTGCTGAATGGCAGTGGTACGATGAAAACGCACAGGTCGATGAAAACGGCCAGCCATATTATGACAACGGTCAGTATGACGAGCGGTATACAGAACAGTACGATAATCAGTACACTGATGAGCAGTACGCCGAGCAGAACAACGACCAGGCTTACGCTGAAGAGCAGTATACCGAGCAGTATGCCGATCAAGCTTATGCTGAAGAAACATATACCGATGATGTGGCTTCGGCAGTATTCGGCGACGAAACATTCGATGATCTTGCGTTTGCCGAGGAAGCAATTGCTGATAATACAGCTGCAGAGGAAGCACCCGCAGAAGAGCAGACATACGCTGAAGAAGCTCCTGATGACAATGCTTATGCTCCCGAGTATGCTGATGCGGCAGAACCTGCTCCCGCAGCAGAGGACAACGCATATCCAGAAGAAATGGTACTGACAATGGCAGGGGAGGAAGATGTTCCTAATGAATACACTTCACTTACACCTGAGGATGTCAGCGAAATAATTGACGACGAATTCGACCCCACAGATATCAATCTGATGGTAGCATTCGGACTTGACAACGGTGAGGATGACAAGTCTGATTTGGCGAAGGAATTCGGCGACAAGCTGATGGAACGTCAGAAGAAGCGCAGTACAAAGAAATTCAAGCTCGACAGACCCGAGTTTGTTGATAAATCCCAGATCCCCCAGATCCGCGACGAATACAAGAAGAAAACATCTTCTCTGTGGATCAAGCTCGGTATATGTGGCGTGATCTGCCTTATCCTTCTGTTCTTTGAAAACATTGCTTCCATTTCCAACCTGTTCACAGGTGAAAAACAGCAGTTTGCAGGGGTATTTGATCCTGCGGTATATCCCACAGTTTATGCAATGGCAAGCCTTCAGCTTATGCTTCTCGCTTGTTTGTGTGCATTTGATCAGATCGCCCACGGCGTTAAGTATCTCTTCAAGGGTATGCCCAAGCCTGAGACAATCACCGCACTTCTTGCGGTACTTGGTATCGTGTATTCTGCAGTAGTTCCCCAGGTGGTTGAATCTCCCGAGGAACCTGTAATGTTCAACTTCGTTGTTGCACTTTCCGCGTTCCTTACATTGATATATGCGATATTTAACAACAAGCGTGAAATGATGAACTTCCGCGTTGTTGCCAACAAGAGACCCAAGCACATCGTCAGACGTCTTGTCGGTGAGGAGTCCGAAAACGAGACACAGGCATTCTCCGAGGCTGAGGATATCTGCGATGTAATGAAGATAGAAAAGACCGACTTTATCGACGGATTCTTCGGCCGTCTTACAAAGCCCGATGCTGCTACAAACACATTCGTTACATTCCTTATGAGCGTTTCTGCGGCTCTTGCGATCCTGCTCGGTGTATTTGCAGCATTCAGCGGCAGCACCGCAGGCGAGGTTTGCGCTGTGATCTTTGCATCCCTCCTTGTGCTCACCCCCTTGTCTGTGTTTATTACCTTCTCATATCCCTTCTACCGTGCAAACCGTGCGGCAAAGGAATATGACAGTGCAATCATCGGTGAAACATCCCTTGACGAATATTCCAATGCATCTATTATCAGCTTTGACGACAAGAACGTGTTCCCGTCATACGCGGTAAAGGTTCAGAATATCCGCATTTACAACAACGCTCGAATCGACAGAGTGCTTTACTATGCATCATCTGTATTCGCTTATGCAGGCGGTCCTCTTCAGGATGTATTCGAGGTTGCGACAAAGGATATGGGCAACTCCCACAACGTTCAGATATTCGACACAGAAGACGGCTTCCTGGCAACACAGGTTGACGGCGTAAATATCATCTTCGGCAGCTGTGAAGCACTTACCGCTCGCGGACTTGAGATTCCTGCAAGTGCTGCAGAGGATGATGTGGATCTTTCAAGCGAGCTGGAGATCATGTATATGTTCCGCGAAAGCAAGCTTGTGGCAAAGATGTACATCAAGTACGTTATGGATGCTGACATCGACCTTATTCTGAAGCAGTTCTCCGGCAACGGTCTGTATGTATGCGTAAGAACGTTTGACCCCAACATTAACGAGTACATGATCGCAAAGAAGCTGAACATGAGACGTATCCCTCTGAAGATAATCCGTTACGCGGATGCAGAAGAGGTGGGATACTACGAGGAAAAGGTAGACAGCGGTCTTGTTACCTGCGGTTCACCTAAGTCCTTGCTTCAGGTTATCTCCTATTGCGGAAAGGTTCTGCATACAAAGAAAACAAACATCGCGCTCAGCACTCTCTCCATTATGATCGGAATTGCGATACTCGCGTTGCTTCTGTTCTCCGGTTCTATGAGTGTTGTAAGCTCACTGTTTGTTGCACTGTATCAGCTTGTTTGGATCATTCCCATGTTGATCTCATCAAGAATGTTTATCAGATAAGCAAAGGGCAAATACTAAACTAAAAGGAGCTACGGGAGAAGATTGAAAAATTCTCCCGTATTTATATTATGAGAGAAGATATACGTAGTTTTATTGCGAATGTGCAGAAGCCCGGACGTTACACGGGCGGCGAGACGGGAAGTGTATACAAGGATCTCGCCGATGTGAAGATGCGTGTGGCATTTTGCTTCCCGGACGTATACGAGATCGGTATGTCAAACCTCGGTATGCGTATTCTCTGCGATTGCTTCAACTCCGTGGACGGATGCTGGTGCGAAAGAGTTTACGCGCCGTGGGTGGACATGGAAGAGGAAATGCGGAAGAGAAGCATCCCTTTGTTTACTCATGAAAGCGGAGACGGCGTAGGTGAGTTTGACGTTATCGCGTTCACTATGCAGTATGAGCTGTGCTATTCCACCATGCTGAACATGATCGATTTAGCGGGCTTGCCTCTGCGAAGAGATGCGAGAGGTGAGGATTCACCCGTCATCCTTGCAGGCGGTCCTTGTGCGTACAACCCGGAGCCTATGGCGGAGTTTGTTGACGTGTTCTCTATCGGTGAGGGTGAGGAAGCACTGCCTGAATTTGCACGCTTATATATAGAAATGAAGGAAAACGGTACTTACACAAAGAGTGCGTTCCTGTATCGCGTGGCAACAGAGCTCGAGGGCTTCTATGTTCCCGCGTTCTACAATATTTCATACAACGATGACGGTACTATCGACGCAATAGATACTACCGACGAGCGTATCCCGAAGGTTGTCACAAAACGGGTCGTCCAGGATTTCGACAAATGCTATGTTCCCATGAACCCTGTGATGCCGAACATTGAAACTGTTCATGACAGAGTCACTGTTGAGGTGTTCCGCGGCTGTATAAGAGGATGCAGATTCTGCCAGGCAGGTATGGTTTGCCGACCGGTTCGCGAAAAATCCGCCGAAACTCTGGACTGCATCGCCAAAACCCTCATTGACAATACCGGATACAGCGAGATCAGCCTGTCATCCCTGTCGATCAGTGACTACTCAAAGATCAGTGAACTGACAGATAATCTGCTTGAGTGGACCAATGACAAAATGGTCAATCTGTCACTTCCCTCAATGCGTGCGGACAGCTTTACAAAGGAGCTTATGGACAAGATCTCCACAGTTCGCTCCAGCACCCTGACCTTTGCGCCCGAAGCCGGTACTGCAAGACTCCGCGACATCATTAACAAAAATATCACAGAGGAAGAGATCCTTCGCGCGGCAGGTGTTGCATATGCGGCGGGCAAGAATCAGGTGAAACTGTACTTCATGAACGGTCTGCCCGGCGAGACATACGAGGATATCGAGGGCATCTCCACTCTTGCGACTCATGTAATCGACGAATACTACCGCACACCCAACAGAAATAAGGCTCGACAGCCTCAGGTTACTCTGTCTGTGGCTTGCTTTATCCCGAAACCTCACACTCCGTTCCAGTGGGAGAGACAGAACACCATTGAGGAGCTGACCGAGAAGCAGGATTTCCTCTCATCAAA
>JAGBGV010000307.1 GCA_017935805.1 Clostridia bacterium
TACCCCGGATTCCCCACAGATATGCATCCCCAGATGTCAGCACTCCTTTGCACGGCAGAGGGAACAAGCTACATCAACGAAAGCATATTCGAGAATCGCTTCCGCTATGTTGAAGAGCTGAAGAGAATGGGCGCGAAAATCAAGGTTGACGGCCGCATTGTGTATATCGAAGGCGGCACACCTCTTACCCCCGCTCCCGTTATTGCAACTGACCTTCGCGGCGGTATTGCAGTAATGATCGCGGCGCTCACAATAAAGGGCAGAACAGAAATTTCCGAAATAAAGCTCATAGAGCGCGGTTATGATAACATTGTTGCAAAGATGCAGGCTCTCGGCGCAGATGTGAAGAAGATCACAGTGCCGGATGCGGCTGACATTGAACAGGCTAACTAAAGGTGACAAAATCACAGGAGATAAAAAATGAAAGTAACACTTGAAACAATAATCGGTGATATCATTGACTTTGATCCCGATACAGCGGACATCTTCCTTGAATGCGGAATGCATTGCTTCAGCTGCCCCGTATCCCGTATGGAGAATGTTGAAGAGGCTTGCATCGTTCACGGAGTTGATGCTGACGAGCTTGTTGGTAAGCTCAACGCATACTTTGAATCCAAAAACAAATAATCAAGGATAAAAGGCGGAAATCATCCGTCTTTTTGATTGGTGGGATAATATGGACAATGAAAAAAGCGAGATCAAGCTTGATCCTAGACTGAAGTGCGCGGCGGGAATGGTGCGAAACGGTGCGGTTGTTGCTGATATCGGGACGGACCACGCGTACCTGCCCGTGTACCTTATACAAAAAGGTATAGCGAAGTTCGCCGTGGCATCGGATATCAATAAAGGTCCGCTCGAGAGAGCAAAACAAAGCGCGGAAAAGTACGGCGTTACTGATAAAATGCGATTTGTGCTGTCAGACGGTCTTGAGGGAGTGCATCCCGAACAAGAGGGCGTTTCCGATATCGTTATCTGCGGAATGGGCGGCGAGCTTATTGCAAGAATAATTGACGATTCCGAATACACGCGACGTGAGAACGTGCAGCTGATCCTTCAGCCTATGTCAAGCGCTTACGAGCTGCGTGAATACATGGCGGGTGCGGGATTTGATATACTCGATGAACGGCTCTCCCGCGCGGCAGGGAAGATATATACCTGCATTCTGGCTCGGTATGACGGTAAGCGACGGAAGTTCACCCCAACAGAGCTGCTGCTTGGCAGAAAGAATATTGAAAAGCGGGAGCTCTTGTTCGACGACTATGCCATGAGGCAGAAGGTCGGCCTTGAAAAGCGGATCGCAGGCTTATCGGTAGGCGGACATGACTCCGAATTCGAGCGAAAAATTGTGACCGAGATAGACAAAATATTGGAGGAACAAAAATGACTGTAAATGAGCTTCACAACAGACTCACAGAGCTGTATCCGAGAACTCTTTCATGCTCTTGGGATAACGACGGCATTATGGTGTCTCGTGATACAGATGCAGAGGTAAAGCGGGTTCTTGTTGCTCTTGATGCAACGGAAGAGGTGGTGAAATACGCTGCGGAAAATGGATTTGACACAGTGCTGACCCATCATCCCATGCTGTTCCGCGGCCCGAAATCCGTAACTCCAAGCGTGCTCGTTGGCAGGAAGATACTTGACGCGGCACTTTGCGGTGTTTCTGTCATCTCCCTGCACACAAGACTTGACGCGGGTGAGGACGGAGTAAACGATCAGCTTTGCCGTGCAGTCGGCTTTGAGCCTAATGCCTGCTTCGGTGATGACGACGCTCCCACACTTGGCAGAATTGCTGAAATTGCTCCTATGACAGCCCGTGAGCTGGCGCTTTTGGTAAAGGACAAGCTCTGCTGCGACGCAGTTCGTGTTACAGGAGACATAAACAAAACAGTAAAGCGCGTGGGATTCTGCGGCGGAGACGGCAAGGATTTTGTTGTTCCGGCGCTGATCTCCGGATGTGACGCATACATCACAGGTGACGCCGGCTACAATATGTCAGAGGACGCAAGCGAGGACGGTCTTGTGACAATTGAGGTTGGACACTACCATTCCGAGGCTCCGGTGTGTGCGCGTCTTGCCGCCCTTGCCCGTGAGATCGCAGGTGTACAAACGGAAATATTCAACTCCTGCGCCTATAAAATACTCTGAAATGACTGCATTAGGTGGGAATAATTGCATTTTTTGTGATAAATTTCTGAATATTTGCATTGTTTTCATTGAAATGTGAAAAATACAATTGAAATCCGCAAAAGTTTGTGGTATAATTAGATTTAATGATTTGATGCTCAGTCAAGCATAAATAAATTTTGAATGATCCCGAAAGGAGCTTTTCCTAAAATGAGCAAAAACAATAAAGTAAGCGTTGCAGGAGCAAATGAAGCTGCACGCAAGCAGAAAAGAAACAGCATTATCATTACAGTATGCGTGATCCTCGCAGCTGTAGCAGTACTCGGTCTTGCTGTTTACAACTACATTGGTGACGATATCAGCGGAATTATCCTTCGCAACAGCACCGTTGCTGAAACAGATCACTGGGAAGTTAACGGCGCAATGATGGCGTATATGTATAGCGCTAATGTTCAGAGCTATTCTTATTATTTTTCCCTCCTTAGCGTTGATACAACAGTATCTCTCAAGGATCAGCTTTGCCCCCTCGCATCCGATGTTAACGGAACATGGTATGACTATCTTATGGACACTACAAAGTCACAGGCAAAGGAGCTTATCACATTCGCTGAAGGCGCAAAGGCAAACGGCATGACACTTACAGCTGAAGAAGAAGCATCCCTCGACGCTGCTGTTGCTAACATTGAGGCTGAGGCGGCAACCTACGGCTATCCCAATGTTAAGACATACCTTCTTGCTATGACAGGCAACAACATCAAGGTTTCTGACGTAAGAGACTGCCTTGAACTCAATCTCTACGCGAACAAATATTACACACAGATCATTGACAGCACAGAGTGCACAGCTGAAGCTCGTGAATCTTACTATGCTGAGAACCCCGATGCATTCAACTTCATTGATATTTATAAGTACGACATTCTCTCCAGCGACTTTGAAGAGTATGGCGAAGACGGCAATCTTGTTTACTCTGTAACAGAACAGAGCAAAATGGCAAAGGAACATGCTGAGGAGCTTGCAGCTATCACAAGCACTGAAGAATTCTATTCAACAATCAAGCTTGAGATCGCTAAGGTAACAGAACAGCGTGAAAGCGAAACAGCAGAACAGTATCAGGAAAGACTTGATGCACTTCACGCCTCCGCTCGCAGCGAGTTTACACCCGTTTCCGGACTCAGCGAAGCTGTCGCTGAATGGGCAAAGACTGCAAAGGAAGGCGACACATTTGTTGATGGCGTTGAAGGCGCGACAAAGTACACTGTTTATATGCTTGTAAAGCCTGCATACCGCAATGAAAAGCCCGCTCGTGATGTTCGTCACATTCTCTTCAGCAATGAAACATATTCTGACGACGCAAAGGCACAGGAAGTTCTTGCTGAGTTTGTTGCTGCAGGTGCAACAGAGGCTGAATTCGAGCGTCTTGCAAAGGAATACAGCTATGATTCATCCGCTGAAGACGGTGGTCTTATCGAAAACGTAACAGAAGGTCAGATGGTTGAAGAATTCGAAAACTGGCTCTTTGACGAGACTCGCAAGGTTGGCGACTACGGCATGGTTGAGACCGAATACGGTTGGCACCTCATGTTCTATCCCGGTGAAGGTGATCTCACATCCTGGGAAGTTGCTGCAAATACAGCAATCAAGAACAAGGCTGCTGACGATTATCTCGTAGCAAACGGTGCGGCTATCACATTCAACGAAAAGGCAATTGCAAAGATCAAGGCGTAAGCTGAATACACCAAAGGAGATGCTCGGTGAGTGTCTCCTTTTTTTCTGCTCGGGTGGAAAAATTGACACAAATAACTGCAATATTATTGACATCGTGAGGAGTAATTGATATACTAAACTTAAGCTCCGCTGAGATTAGCGGATGAATGATCGATGAAAAAATATCGGAGGATAGATTTATGGTAAGAATTGCAATGCTGTCAAAGTGGCATGTTCACGCCGGTGGATACGCGCACTTCATTAAGGGTAACGACAAAGCAGAGGTAGTTGCTGTTTGGGATGACAACAAGGAAAGAGGCGAAGACTGGGCAGAAGAGCTTGGCTGTCCCTACTATAGTGATCTCGACGAGCTTCTCGACAGAGATGACATTGACGCGGTGGTTTGCGATGCTCCCACAACTGCTCATAAGGATATCCTTGTTAAGGCGGCAAAGGCAGGCAAGCATATCTTCACAGAAAAAGCACTTTGCCCCACAGTTGCAGAATGTCTCGAGGTTAAGAGTGCGGTTGAAGAAGCGGGCGTAACATTCGTTATCAGCTATCCTCAGCGCGGCAGACCTTGCATTCAGTTTGCAAAGAAGATGATTGAAAAGAACGCATTCGGTAAGATCACATTTGTCCGTGTGCGTGACGCTCACAACGGCGTGTCCGGCGGATGGCTTCCCGAATATTGGTTTAACAAGGACGACGCGGCAGGTGGCGCAATGATGGACCTCGGTTGCCATCCTATGTATCTGCTCGCTTATATTCTCGGCAAGCCGAAGAGAGTTACAGGTATATACACTGCTCCTTACGGCAAGCCTGTTGACGAAAACGCTGTTGCAGTTGCCGAGTTTGAGGGCGGCGCTATCGGTGTTGCGGAAACAAGCTTTATCTCCACATTTGCTCCCCAGACCGTTGAGATCATCGGCACAGATGGCGCAATGATCGCACAGGGTGAGGATGTTCAGTTCAAGAGCAGCATGCTTGACGGCATCAAAAACTGGTTCATCAAGCCTGATCTTCCGGAAGGAAAGCCTTCACCGCTGGAGCAGTTCATTAACGCAGTAGCAGACGGTAAGGGATCTCCCGAGGGTCTTGGAATTGACGATGCGATCGCACTTACAGAGCTGCTTGAGCTGTCCTACATCGGTAACGACAACAACAAGATCGTTGAGGTTGAGTAAAGAATTGAGGGTGAATATTATGAAAAGAATCGTTTCTTTAGTTCTGATAATTGTTTTTATCATGGGATGCGTGTGTGGACTGACTGCTTGCAATAAAGCCCCCGTTGCTCCCGAAACCGATATCCCGGAAACAAATACGCCGGAAACAGAAGCTCCCGAAGAGAGTGATAACAAAGGTAATGCGGGTGATATTCTCCGTCAAAGCATTGTTACCGAGACCAAAGACTTTAAGGTGAACGGTGCAATGATGGCCTACTTGTTAAGTACTAGTGTGCAGCATTATTCTAATTACCTCTCTCTCCTTGGCGTTAATGCCACAATTTCCCTCAAGAATCAGATCTGTCCTCTTATGTCAGATACTAACGGAACATGGTTCGACTATTTCGTAAAAACAACCGAGTCTCAGGTTACTGAGCTCCTTATATTCGCACAGGGCGCAAAGGATGCAGGCATTGAGCTTACTGCAGAAGATCAGGAATCCATCGACGCAATTATTGCAAATATCGAAAATGAAGCACAGACAAACGGCTATGACGATGTCGATGCTTATCTTCTTGACACGACAAACAATGCTATCAGCCTGTCTGATGTAAGAGCCTGCTATGAGATCAACGAACTTGCAAACAAGTACTATGCACAGGTTATCGACAGTATGGAAGCTACTCGTGAAGAGCTCGATGCTTACTACGCAGAAAACGCCGACTCCATTGACCATGTTGATATTTACAAGTATAATGTGTTAGCGAGTGACTTCGAAGGAGAAACCGAAGAACAGAAGATAGCTCTCGCAAAGGCTTGTGCCGAAAAGCTTGCGGCTATTAACGAAGTTGACGATTTTGTTGCTGCTATCAGAGCGGAAATCGAAAAGGCAAACGCACAGCGCGACGATGAAACATCCGAACAGTTTGCCGAAAGAATAGAAGAGCTATTTGCGGCTGTTTACGGAGAATATACTGCAGTCTCCGCTTTGACCCCTGACATTAAAGAATGGGTGAAGAGCGCAAACGTGGGGGAAACATATATTGAGAGCGGTGACGGAACAACATTCACTGTATATATGCTCGAGGCGACACCGTACCGAAAAGAGGAAAAGTCCCGCAATATCCGTCACATTCTCTTCTCTAATGACAACTACGCAACAGATGAAAAGGCAAAAGAAGTTCTTGATGAATTTATCGCAGCAGGTGCTACGGAGGACGAATTCGAACGTCTTGCTAAGGAATACAGCGACGATTCTACTGCTTCGGTCGGTGGCCTTATCGAAAACGTACTTAAGGGTCAGATGGTTGCTGAGTTTGAGAACTGGATGTTTGACGAAGCACGTCAGGTCGGGGACTACGGCATAATAGAGTCCGACTACGGCTGGCATCTCATGTTCTATCCCGGCGAAGGAGAATTCACATACTGGGAAATTGTGACCAATAGGATTATTGTTCAAGATAAGCTTAGTGCATACTATGCGGATAAATCTGCAGGCATTGAATTCGACAAGTCTGCTATTGACAAAATTAATGGATGACGTGCAAAATTAGCAGGTAAACTCAATACAACAAAAAAAGAGACCTTCGGGTCTCTTTTAGTTTTATTCCAATCCAAGCAGGTATGCAGGAGATACGTTTAGTATCTTGCACAGTGCCGAGATCTCATAGTCGGCAACAAATCTTGTTCCGATCTCTATTCTGCTGACGCTGTCTCTTTCAATGTTCACGCCTTCAAGCTGCAACTTTGCCGCAAGATCAGCCTGAGACATTTTTAGCTTTGCTCTCGTTGCTTTTACTCGTGCTCCGCAAATATTTTTACTTCCGTTGAAGTCGTAAATTTTCATATATTCTCCTTATAGTTGTGCTAAAGTTAAGAATTATCTTGACTTTAACACACTTTTTGACTATAATTGTGTTAAAGATAAGAAACTGCAAAATTATTGCTTGAATACAGGAGAAATATATGGAAAGTATAGGAATTGTGAAAGAGCTTGATAAGCTTGGGAGAATAGTGATACCAAAAGACATGAGAGACAGGTACGGAATTACCGAACGAGTTGAGCTTGTAGCTACCAAGGACGGCGTACTTGTCAAAAGTGTGGAATACGTGTTGGTCAGATCAGATAAAGTCCCGACAAAAATAAAAAAGAGCCGATGAGTACGGCTCTCTTTTTGATTAATTAAGATTAGAATGCGTAACCGCAGATGGAGTTCTGGATAACGGAGTTGATCTTTTTGGGGAGCTGGTGCTGTCTCATCATACCAACTGTGGAAGTAACAGCGAGGGGCCAAAGAACGAACCAGGAAACTGTCATTACGATACCCTTGTCGACCCACTTGCCTTCGCCGATGTCAACGGTGATGTGAGTTTCGGAAACGGGAGTGATGCGAACTGTGATAGCTCTGTCAAGTCCTACGAACTGCTTGATTGCACCGCCGCGAGCCTTAGCCTGAAGAACTGCCGTGCCCTCATTTGTGATGAAGCACTGGGTTTCCATGTTTTCGCTTGATTCAAGATAGTTGCGAACTGCTGCTGCGATCTCTTCTACTTTTCTGCCGTTAAGATTGTAAGTTGTTGTCATTTTAATAATCCTCCAAAATTTGATTTAAGTAAGTTGTTTGTTGATTTGTTTTATCTTGTGACTGTATTATACACTATGTGGTTTTCAGCTTTTGCAAGGTGTTTCCGGATCAGAAAGCGTAACCGTAGAGGCCGTTTCTGATAGCGTTCATTATGTTCTGAGGGAGCTTGTGCTGCTTGTAGAGACCAACACCGGAAGTAACTGCGAGGGGCCAAAGAACGAACCAGGAAACTGTAAGAGCGATGCCCTTGTCGACCCACTTGCCTTCACCGATGTCGATGTTAACGTGATTGTCGGAAACGGGAGTGATGCGAACTGTGGTTGTGCGGTCGAGACCCATGAACTGCTTTACTTTACCGCCGCGGAGCTTGCCCTGAACGATAGCGGAGCCGTCATTTGTGAAGAAGAACTGAGTGTTCATGTTTTCTGCGGATTCGAGATAATTTCTTACGATCATTGCTACGTCCTGTACTGTTCTGTTGTTAAGGCTGAGAGTTGTTGTCATTTTGTTTTCCTCCAAAAATTTAATTAAGTTAGATTTGTTTTTTGTTTTGTTTTATCTTGTGGCTTTATTATACACCACTCGGTTTTGCACTTTTGCATCTCGTTTCCGACCCGCCGGGGTTGGCTCAAGTTGCTTTGTTCTTTGTGCTTTCCTTTGTTGTGACACCATTATACACGAGGGAAAACCGGACTTTTGCACCTCGTTTCCGGAGAATTCCTATTGACAATTATCTCATACTATGTTAAAATAACAATTGATATATAACGATAGATATATAACGGAGGGTTATATGCCACCTAAAGTGAAGATAACAAAAAATGACATCATTACAACGGCTTTGGAGCTTATTCGAAGTGAGGGGGAGGAGGCAATCAATGCAAGACTCATTGCGTCAGCTCTCGGCTGCTCCACACAGCCTATCTTCTCAAATTTCTCAACGATGGAGGAACTTCAGGATGCTGTGATTGCCGCTGCGTTTGAAGAGTACCTCGGCTTTATTGAATCAGAAGTGAAAAGCGGAAAATATCCTCGCTACAAGGCGTTTGGAATGGCTTACATCCGCTTTGCCAAAGATGAAAAGGAACTTTTTAAGCTGCTGTTTATGTGCGACAGAGACGGAAAGGATCAGACGCCAACAGCTGATTTTGAAGCCTCGGTTGACATGATAATGAGCTCTTGCGGTGTTTCGCGAGAGACAGCAGAGCTGATGCACCTTGAAATGTGGATCGCGGTTCACGGCATCGCCACAATGGTTGCAACATCGTTTTTGAAGCTTGAATGGAAGCTGACCGAAGATATTCTTACAGATGTATATCAGGGTATTCGTGCAAGACATTTATCAAAGGAGGTAAAGTAATGAGTGCAATAATTATCAAGGAACTTACAAAGCGATATGGCGATATCACCGCGGTTGATAGTTTATCCCTGCAAATTAATGAAGGGGAGCTATTTGCACTACTCGGTGTAAACGGCGCGGGAAAAACGACCA
>JAGBGV010000308.1 GCA_017935805.1 Clostridia bacterium
CGGTGAGCATACCAACGAATTTGCTGAGCAGAGCAACCTGAGAGAGAGACATCAGCTGACGCTCCATGCCGTCCTTCTGATCGTTGAACCACCAAGCTGAACCGAACTGTATCTTGCTTACAGTACCGCCCTGCTGGAAGCAGTTGATGATTGTAGCGAGTACCTCATTGTCGCGAGGATTGAGGCAGTAGAGAATAGTCTTAGGCAGCTCATCAGTGCTGTCTAGCTTATCAAGAAGCATAGAGAGCTTCTTTGCGAAAGTCTGGTCCTCAATTGCATCAAATCCGGTGTCAGGTCCGAGAAGACCCATGTAACGCTTGGAGTTATTACGAAGAGCGCCGATGTGATACTGCTGTACCCATTTTCTCTTTGCGTACTGCTTGCCGAGGAAAACAAGAATCGCGCCCTTATACTGCTCGATTTCAAGCTGAGTCAGCTTTTTGCCGGTAAGAGCCTTCTGGAATACCGCTTCAACGTCTGCAGGAGAAGCAGGTGCATACATAACAACGTCGAGCGCATGGTCAGAGCAAACACAGCCCATTGAGTCGAAGAATTCGATTCTGCTCTCGAGTGCTGAACAAAGGACTGCAACATTATCGATTTTCACGCCGCATACATTGCCAAGTTTTTCGATATAAGGGATAAACGTAGGAAGCTCGATGTTAATAACCTTGTCAGGACGGAAAGCAGGACCAACTACTACATCAAAGCTCTTGTCCTCCGCGATTAGCTTGTGGAAGTGAAGATCGTCAACGGGATCATCAGTCGTAAAGAGCTTCTTAACGTTGCTCATCTTAATAAGCTCACGCGCAGTAAGAGTTTCGAGCTTTTCGTTGCATCTGTCGTAGATGCTTTTCGCGGTGGCGGGAGAAAGAAGGTCGTAAATGCCAAAGAAGCGCTGAAGCTCAAGATGAGTCCAGTGATAAATGGGGTTACCTATCGCATAAGGCATTACTTCAGCGAACTTTTCAAACTTTTCCCAGTCGCTTTTGTCTCCTGTAATGTAGCTCTCGTCAACACCAAGCTGTCTCATAAGTCTCCACTTGTAGTGGTCACCGCCGAGCCAAGCTTCGGTTATTGAACGGAACTTCTTATCCTCGTAAATTTCCTGCACATTGAGATGGCAATGGAAGTCGAAGATAGGCATATCAGCCGCATAGTCATGATACAGCTTAGATGCGGTTTCGGTTTCAAGAATGAAATCTTTATCCATAAATTTCTTCATAATAACTTCTCCTTTATGCGTTAAGGAAGTTCTGTAATGCGGTGCGCTCACCGTTTTTGAGAATATCACTTATGTAAGCTGCTACAAGAGATACAGTTTCATCTGTTGCGAGGTTCTGTTCCCAAAGATCAGACGCGGAAAGTGCAGTTTCAGCGATCACATTCACATCAGTATTCTTCCAAAGCTTTGACCAGAACTCAAGATATTCGGGGGAATCGTTAAGTGCGATATCATCTTCGCCTCTCTTGCCGCGGAAGAATACCACGAGAGATGCAAATGCAAAGAGAATATGGCGCGGAGCCTTGCCAAACTTTGCTATATAGTCGTTATATGTGGGAAGGAGTCTTGTTTTGAACTTTGTTGTTGAGTTAAGAGAAATAGACATAAGCTCATGGCGGATGAAGGGGTTCTTGAATCTCTCAACAACGCTGTCAGCGAAGGATTTCATCTGATCTGCGGGCAGGTCAATTGTGGGGCTAACTATATCGTAAATAAGCTGGCTTACGAATTTGCCGACATCGGTATCGTTAACGCTTTCAGATACAGTATCAATACCGGAGAGGTAAGCAATCGGAACCATTGCGGTGTGTGAACCGTTGAGGATCTTAACCTTGCGCTGCTTGTACGGTGTAATATCATCCGCGAAGATCACGTTAAGACCTGTGCTGTCAGCAGGGAAGCGCTCCTGAACGAAGGGCTCCTTCTTGAGTACCCAAAGGTGGAAGCACTCAGCCTTGACTACGTTATCATCCTTTAATCCTGTTTCTTCCCAAATAGACTCAACAGTATCGCGGGGATAACCGGGAACGATTCTGTCAACGAGGGTTTCTGTGTAATGGTTTGCATTGTTCATCCAATCAATGAACTGCTCGTCATAACCGCAGATCTTTGCAAGCTTGTTGAGCACGTCTTTCAGTACAGCGCCATTGTGATCAATGAGTTCGCAGGGAATAATTGCAAGACCGGCTTTTTCGTCTCCGTCAAAGTGATCATATCTTGCCTTAAGGAATGCAAGAAGCTTTCCGGGGAAGCTTACGGGGCACTTTGTGAAGTCAGTATCGTCGGGATTAAGTGCAATACCGGCTTCGGTAGTGTTGGAAATAATAACCTCAAGCTCCTCGCTCTTTGCGTATTCAAGATACTTATCATACTGTGTAAAGGGATTGATGAAATCTTCAAGAACATCAATGATCTGACGTGTTTTAACTGTCTCACCATTGTCTATACCTTCGAGGCAAATGGTATACAGTCCGTTCTGTGCTTCAAGATTTTCAACTCTGCCGACAGGCATGGGCTGAACTACAGCTACGCCTGCATTTATGGCACCTTTGTCATTCATATCCTGGATGATCCATTCAACAA
>JAGBGV010000309.1 GCA_017935805.1 Clostridia bacterium
GCCCCATGGCTTTGCGAGTTGTTGACTACCTCAGCGAAAACCGCTTTGAGAAATGTGACAGCGAGACAGTGCTGCGGGAGAAGATCGCGCGCGGTGATTACAACTGCGGTGTCATCATATGCGAGGACTTTGAGAAACGCGTCATGAACGGCGATACAGATGAATTAGTTCTGTATCTCACAACACCTTCCACATTTGTTCCCATGGTATATCAGAACCATGTCATGGCTGCAATATACAGAGAATATGCACCTTATATTACAGCGGATCTTATTTCAGATGAGCACTTCCGAGATCATGAGGTCATCGATAGATATAACGAGCTGATAAGCGAAGGCGGAAGCTTCACATTTGAGGTGATGCGCGAGGATAATGTGGCGATCGACGGCAACCACAGAGCTTTTGCTTACACTATCGGTCTTTGTGCAATATTTATTTTCGCATTGATTATGTACGGTGTGTGTAGCGCTGTGACCGTTGATCTTGACTCAATGAGGGTTCGTATCGGCGCAAAAAATGCTATAAGGTATACAGTTATTCCTTCACTTGCAGTACGTGCTGTAGGCGTTGTCATCGCTTTCTCTGCAGGCACTTTACTGTCAGCACTATATTCAAGCAATACTGCACTGATACCCTTGATAGGCGCTGTGGCAATCTACACACTGCTTATCACGGCATTCGGTGTGGCACTGGCGGCAATTTGCCCAAAGGTCAAGGTAATACAAACAGTCACATTTTTTGTGCTGATTGCAGGACTGATGATCTGCCCAATATACTATGACCTTTCCATGGTAATTCCTTGGATCGGTACATTTCGTAATGCCTTGCCTGTGTATTGGTCGTGGATTTGTGAAGAAAAGCTGATTATGATGGCGGTGATCGCGGTGATATCAGTTGTAGGATCATTTACACTTCTGAATATCATATCACAAAAAAGAAAATAAAAAAATGCGTACATTCAGTATAGAGTGTACGCATTACTTGTTTATTTAGCTATCGATCTCCATGATACGAGAGCCGCGTGTGATGCCGCCTTCGTTGAAGGAATCGACTGTGAGGTGATACTTTACTCCGACGTTCAGACAGGCTATATGAGCACTGTGACGGCTGTATAACGTGTGGTTGATATGCATTTCATTGCGGCTTTCCAATAATAATCAGATTCCTACTCGGTTTATGCCTTTGCCCGTTTCAATGAAAGATGCAAGATTTTTCTCCATTATGTCAAGCAGGCGCAGTCTTGCCTCGACTGAAGTCCACGCGCAGTGAGGAGTGATTACAGTATTGGGAGACTTGAGAAGGGGATTTGCAGGATCGGCAGGCTCTTTTGCCAGCACATCGAGTCCGGCACCGGACAACTTACCGGAGCACAGTGCCTCAGCAACATCAGCTTCGTTCAAAACAGCTCCGCGGGATGTGTTAACAATAACCGCGCCGTCCTTCATCTTGGCAATCATTTCGCGGTTTACCATTCCACGGGTTTCATCTGTGAGAGGGCAGTGGAAGGATATATAGTCTGATTCGCGAAGAAGCTTGTCGGGCTCGCAGAACTCGATTCCGTTTTCGTTTCCATTTGTTTTGCTTCTTCTGGTGGCAAGGACCTTCATATCAAAAGCAAGACAGATTTTTGCGAACTTCATACCAATAGCACCGCAACCGTAAACGCCCACAGTTTTGCCTGCAAGCTCCACAAATCGGCTTTCGTGATATCTGAACCCGGGAATGCCTGTCCACTTGCCGTCGCGTACCATGTTTCTGTAGCCTTCAAGGTCAAATGCATTGGCAAGGAGCAGGGAGAAAGCAGTCTGCGCCACGGAATCTGTGGAGTAGCCGGGAACGTTGCATATTTCAACACCGCGAGCACGGCATTTTGTGACATCGATCATATCGTAGCCTGTGCCCATTGCGGAAACGAACTTCAGATTGGGGCATTTTGCAAGTACCGCTTCACCTATCTTAACGCGGTTTGTGAATACGCAGTCAGCATCTCCGATAGCATCGGGTGCTTCAGCATCGGAAAGCTTGTCATATACTGTTACCTCACCGTGGCGCTTGAAGCAATCCCATGTAAGATCTCCGGGATTTACTGCGAAACCGTCTGTTACAACAATTTTCATACTATTCTCCATTAATTATACAGATTCTCGCCGTCGTGAGCGAATATTCCGAGTCCTCTGCCTGAGATCATGTCATGTGTGGCGAGATAGTCGGAGAAACGTCTCTGAAGCTCTGTGTCACGTGGCAGCTCAGCGGGAACATAAGATTCACGCTTTCCAAACACTCTCCAAAGGTCTCGATGATTCTGCTGATCCTCTCTCTGGATGATATCAAAGTTATCCATGAAGCGCAGAATGTTTGATGTTTCATGCATGTAATCGCGATTGCCGGGCCAAAGCAGCCATGTGCTGCAGATGAACACTGCCTTGTCTTTGCATCCGAAGTAGCGGTAAGCCTGCTTGAATGAATCCTGGACAAGCTCATTTTTCAGTCCGCCGTCCTCGGGAATGTGAATGTTGATAACGGGATCTCCGCTCTTTGCGCAAACGCCGTGCTTTTCCCATACGATATGGGGATGAAGCGGGATTATTTCAAATTCAAGTCTGCCGAGTCGGACAAGATCATTTGTGAAGAACCGTGTGATCCAGTCGAGCTGACCGTGGATGCCAACGTGGTTCCAGTCTTTCATGCAAACCTTAGACCAAATGGTGATCTCGCGCATTGAGTCGTAGTATATTCTTTCGGTGTGACCTTTTGCTTCATATACACGTCTGGCGTCAACGGCAAGAAGCATGTATATCGCCATCCAAACGAGGTCAGCATCAATACCAAGCTTTGCGGTAATAGCGTCATATCGCTCGGTGTTTCTCATGTCTGCTTTGAGCGAGTCAAACTCCGCTTCGCAGTCGCGCAGTATCATCACGCAAACGGGAGCGACAGCGTCAAAATAATCCTCAGGCAGACCAATTCCAATCGCCAGCTTTTCTATATCATATCCTTTGCTTTTTGCAAAATCAGTATTTATCATATGTAACCTCTCATTATGATTTTTATAAAATTATACCATAAACAGTGCTGACCTACAAGGTGTTTGCGAGAAAAAAGAAATAAAAAAACAGCCGCACCAATTGTACGACTGCTTATTTATTTGATTATGCGTCCTCTTCTTCATCATTTTCCTCATCGGGAATGATGACCTGAATGGTAGCCTCGGATATTTGGTGATCCTCAACCTTGCTTACATGGATCTTGAGATGCTTTGTGTCAAGGTTTATATCCTGATCACCGTCATCGGGAATAATTCCAAGTGTTCCGAATACAAGACCTGTAAATGTGTCAAACTCACCGCGCTCAAGTGAAATTCCGGTTTCTTCTTCAATATCATCAAGCTCGATGTTGCCGTGGATCTCCCATGTGTCCTCACCGATCTTCTTCATCTTGGGCTCGTCGCCTGTGGTGTCGGCTTCATCTTCGCCAAGGTCACCAACGATACATTCAACAAGGTCGTTGATAGTTACAATACCCACCATTCCGCCGTATTCGTCAAGAACAACAGCGAGGGTGTTACCGCTCTTCTTCATGTTTCTGAAGAGAACGTCAGTCTTTATGTTTTCAGGAACAAAATATGCGGGTCTGACAGCTTCCTCCATAACCTTCTCACGAGACTGCTCGTCAAGGCGGAAGTAATCCTTCGCATTAAGTATACCGACAATGTTGTCAGCAGAGTCTTCACAGATAGGGTACAGCGTGTGACGGAATTTGTGGATGGTCTGTTCCCATTCCTCCATTGATTCCTCCATCCAAAGTAGAGCAACGTCTGTACGGTGTGTAGCGATCTCAGCTGCGGTCAAGTCGTCAAACTCGAATACGTTCTTGATAAGTTCTTTTTCATTGTGGTCGATCGTACCACTTTCAGCGCCGGCGTCAACCATTAACTTTATCTCTTCTTCGCTTGCCTGTTCATCTTCTTCATTGGGGTCAATACCCATGAGTCGAAGAACTGCATTGTTGGAAATGGTAAGGAACCAAACAACAGGCTTGAAAAGTGTTGACATTGTGCTTACAAGTCCTGACAGTCCCAGTGCCATCTTTTCTGCTTTCTTCATAGCTATACGCTTGGGAACAAGCTCACCAAAAACGAGGGTGAAGTATGAGAGAACAAGTGTAATAAAGATGACTGCAATAGTGTCAAGCGTGCTTTCAGGAATCTTAACTCCGATATCAATAAGCCAGTTAACGATAGGCTCGGAGAAGTGATCGGCTGCAAAAGCACTTCCGAGGAATCCGGCAAGAGTGATAGCTACCTGAATGGTAGACAGGAACTTTGCAGGCTCGGCAGTAAGCTTGAGAAGGCGCTTTGCCTTTCTGTTTCCTTCCGATGCAAGCTTTGCGAGCTTCATTTCATTAACCGAAAGGATTGCGATCTCCGCACTTGCAAATACAGCATTAAGTGCAATGAGAATAACCTGAATAAGTAACAATATGGCTGCAGAATCAGGATCCAAAGTGAAAAATACCTCTTTCTGTGTATTGAAGATACGCCAAGCCGAATATCGGCAGAAGCTTCATGAGGCAGATTTGCTAAAGATTTTTACTATCAGCAGCAGGGAAGTGCCGTCTAATAAAGGCTTCTTTGTTTTTCACAGGTCAATGCCTGCGCCGCACATCTTCAACGTGTGTTTATATGCGTTCAATTTACTATTATAATATATATGAGGTGTTTTGTCAAGTGAAAAGCTGCTTTTTTGCAGAAATATAGCGGATAAATAATGCGGTTGTTAAAGTTAAATAATGGTTAACAAATAATTGACAGTTTGTTAATGAAATGGATCGATATTCCTTTATAATGTAAAATGAGGGAGGATGGGGAATTTATCCATTTTGCCTCAGGAAGTTTAGTAGAGTAGGAATAAAGAAGAAAAAGAAAGGTAAAAAAAACATGACAATTTTTGACGCACTTACACTTATCGGAGGCCTTTGCTTGTTCCTTTTCGGAATGAACATTATGGGCCAGGCACTTGAAAGACGTGCAGGCAGCAGTCTTCAGTCGCTTCTCGGAAAGCTTACAACTAACAAATTTATGGGATTTCTTACCGGTCTCGGCGTGACAGCAATAATTCAGAGTTCATCCGCAACAACTGTTATGGTCGTCGGTTTTGTTAACTCAAGTCTCATGACACTTCGTCAGGCAATTAATGTAATAATGGGTGCAAACGTAGGTACTACCGTTACAGCATGGATCCTGTCACTTGGCGGAGTCAGCGGTGACAGCATTGTACTTAAGCTGCTTAAGCCTATGTCGTTTACTCCCGTGCTTGCACTGATCGGGGTTGTATTCTATATGTTCTGCAAATCCACAAAAAAGAAGGACACCGGTACTATTCTTCTTGGATTTGCAACACTTATGTTCGGTATGGATATTATGACGGGCGCTGTATCCGGACTTAAGGATATTCCC
>JAGBGV010000310.1 GCA_017935805.1 Clostridia bacterium
CAGTCACCTACGGTGACAGCTCCCTCCCAGAAGGAGCCTTATAGATAAAGCTTATATCCACCAGCATTACTGGTGGTTGTATGTAGACAAAACTCCCTGCGTACCGTATTTCAGCACGCAGGGAAAAATCACTCAAGCATACCCCTGAATAGATCCCCAAGGATATCCTCATCAATATAGTCAAACAAATCTTTCACATCGGAAATACTGCCGCCGGCTTCAATAGCACCTCTGATAACATCCTTCAATGCCTCGTCACTTGCGTAAATGGCAATATTCTCGATCTCATCATAATCTTCCCGTTCTGCCAGCAGGCGCACAACGCTGTCAACAGCAGACTCCGGCAAATACACGGCAATATCCTCTATACTTTCGCCCTCTTCTGTTAGCTTCACTGCAACCTCAGCCATCACCGACTCGCTGACGTATATGGCAATATTTTCAAGCTCATCCAGATCCCCAGCATCCGCCAGCATTCTCGCTATTTCGTCGATAGTTTCCTGGGGAATGTGCATTGCAAAATCCTCAACGCTATCGCCCATTTCCGTCATTTCGATAGCTATCTCTGTTATCACCTCAGAGCTTGCATAGGTCACGATCTCTTCAATATAGTCATATTCTTCATCCTTGACAACTTTTCGGAGCAGCTTATCAACAACATCAGTCGGCAGATACGGCAGCACCTCATCAATATCATCAAGGCAGTCAAGATTAATTTTTCCAAATATCTTTTCCACCTGTGTAGGCTTCAGTATCGGTGCGGCATCGCAAAGCTCCTTTTTGCTTACCTCTCCTTTTTCGAGAAAATCATCGAGCCTTTCCTCCGCAATGCTTTCGATTATCTCCGATTTTTCTCCGATCAAATCATCCACCTTCACCCCGAAAAGCCGTGCTATCTCAGGCAGTCGGGAAATATCCGGCATAGATACTCCTCTCTCCCAATTTGAGACAGCTTGAAAACTCACGCCGAGACAGTCAGCCAGATCCGGCTGTGTCATATTTCGCTCCCGTCTCAATTCCGAGATCCGCCTTCCAACCTTTTGCATATCAAACATATTTTTTCTCCTTTATCGGCAGTAAAATTTGATTATCCGCCTGCCTTACGAAAAAATCATAGCATTTTCCGACATAATAATCAATAAAGCGGTGCTTTAGTCGCGAGTATAACACAATTCAAGCGGTGCTTTAGTCTTTTACCCAATATATCTCTCAAGATTAGCCTTGCCGAGGCGGATTCCCTTCAGGTTGTCCTCGATTCCCTCGAATTCAACAGAAACCCATCCGTCGTAGCCGTGCATCTTCAAGGCTCCGATAGAACGTGCAACGTTTGCGTCTCCGTGACCGATCACAGCACCGCGAAGGAAATTGTTCCCGCGAGTTCTGAACCATCCCTCACCGGGGAAATCCACGCCGCCCGCCTTGATATGGAAATCCTTTGCGTGAACGTGGAAAGCATATCTCGCAAGCTTGCCCACTGCATATCCGGGATCCTCATCCGCGCAGAGGAAGTTGCCAACGTCAAGGGTAAGGCCAAAGTTTTCGTGATCTACCGCGTTGATCATCTTTTCGCACAGGGCCGCCTCCTGCAGAAAGTGCCCGTGATTTTCAAATGATGTCTTGATACCCCTCTCTGCAGCATACTCCGTAACCTGTCTGCAAGCATCAGCAATTACGTCAAGCACGTTATCAAGACCGATACCGTGCTTTTTGCCAAGGTCGCAGTGAGTTATATCGTGACGCACAAGAGGAGCACCCAGGGCAACCGCTTTGTCAATCATTGCCTTTGCTGTTTCAATTTCCTCCTCCACCTGTGTTCCTCGCTTGTTAAGAAAATCTTTGCCAAAAAGGAACGCAACGATAGGGAGCCCTATCTTTTTCGCATACTCGCCAACTTCGTGCATATCAGCTCCTGAACGTACCAAATCGGCGTCTGTGATTTCTATGCCTTCAAAACCCTGTTCTTTTGCCCAGTCCATGCATCCGAATATGCCGAGCTTATCAGGGTTTGCATATGATCCAAAGCTATACAATGATACAGCAATTTTCATGTTATTCTCCTTGAATGTGGTATGTTTCTATTTTATCAAACAGGCTGACATCCGTCAAGAGGCAGCAAAAAAGAGATGACCGTGCAGCCATCTCTTTTAGTTTTTTGTTTATTCTTCGTCAGCGATATCTTCGCCGTCAAAGATCTCTTCGTCGTCAAAGTCGTCACCAAGTCCTGCGAGAGCGTCTGCAAGATCAGCAAGATCTGCTACGTCATCGAAATCCTCGTCAGCGTCCTCGTCGTCAGTGCCGCGGATAACACGCTTTGCGTCATCCATGTCAAGCTCGTTCAGATCGAGACCGTAGAAGGGAGATTCAACAGGAGTTGTGCGTTCTACTTCGATGTTGCGGTAGCAATCCATACCTGTGCCGGCAGGGATCAAGCGACCGATAAGCACGTTTTCCTTGAGAGCCATAAGGTGGTCCACCTTGCCCTTGATTGCAGCTTCTGTGAGAACCTTTGTGGTTTCCTGGAAGGATGCAGCAGAGAGGAAGGACTCTGTAAGGAGAGATGCCTTTGTGATACCGAGAAGCACGGGATCGCCTGTTGCTGTTCTGAGCTCGATCTCACCTGCAGCGCGGCGGGCTTCGATCTCTTCGTTTTCAGCATAAAGCTCGCTGAGGTTAACAGTAGAGCCGGAGAGGAGATTTGTATCACCCTCGTCGTCGATCTTAACCTTGCGGGTCATCTGACGTGCGATAACCTCGATGTGCTTGTCGTTGATGTTGATACCCTGGCTACGGTAAACCTTCTGAACTTCGAGAAGGATGTAGTCGTAAACAGCATCAATACCGTTGATGCGGAGGATGTCAGCAGGATTCTTGTCGCCCTCTGTGAGAGATACGCCGGGGTTAACGTGCTGACCGTCTTCGATCATGATATTTGTGCCGAAGGGTACCTGATATACGATGTCTTCACTGCCGTCATCGGGAGTGATCGTGATGTTGTGAGTTTTCTTAACAAGCTCAACCTTGCAGATACCTGCTTTTTCTGCAACCATAGCAGTCTTCTTGGGCTTTCTTGCCTCGAAGAGCTCTTCAACTCTCGGGAGACCCTGAGTGATGTTAGCCGCAGCGACACCACCTGTATGGAATGTACGCATGGTAAGCTGTGTACCGGGTTCACCGATGGACTGTGCCGCGATGATACCAACGGATTCACCAACGTTAACAGGTCTGTCGTTAGCCAGGTCATTACCGTAGCAGTGTGCGCAGACACCGTGACGGGAGCGGCACTGGAGAACTGTGCGGATGTGTACCTTCTCGATACCTGCCGCAACAATCGCCTTAGCCTGTGCTTCGCTGATTACTGTGTTATCCTCGACGATAACCTCGCCTGTTGCGGGATCGACAACGTCGCCGATAACGTATCTGCCGATAAGTCTGTCCTTGAGAGGCTCAACAACTGTGTCGTCCACGTTGATAGCGGATACCCAGATACCGTGTGTTGCGCCGCAGTCCTCTTCGCGGATGATAACATCCTGTGCAACGTCAACGAGACGTCTTGTGAGGTAACCGGAGTCGGCAGTCTTAAGCGCTGTATCGGAAAGGGACTTACGAGCACCCTTTGCAGCCATGAAGTATTCGAGAATGGAAAGACCTTCACGGAAGTTGGACTTGATCGGGATCTCAATTGTACGACCGTTTGTCGCGAACATAAGACCACGCATACCGGCCAGCTGACGCATCTGTGTCATGGAACCGCGGACACCGGAGTCGGACATCATCTTGATCGGGTTGTATCTGTCGAAGTTCTTCTGGAGAGCTGCAACAACGTCATCAGTTGTCTTGTTCCAGAGTTTGATAACAGCGTCGTAGCGTTCTTCTTCAGTCAGCTCGCCTCGCATGAAGCGCTTGTGAATAACGTCAACGTTCTTTTCAGCAGCAGCAACGAGGTCGTACTTTTCTGCGGGAATTGTCATGTCGGCTACGGAGATGGAGATAGAGCCTCTTGTGGAGTACTTGTAACCCATCGCCTTGATTTCGTCAAGCACAGCCGCTGTTGTGGAGAAGCCGTGGTAGCGGATACATCTGTCAACGATGTCGCCGAGCTTACCGGAGCTTGTTACGAAGTCAACCTCAAGCTTGAATTCATTGCCGGGAATAGTTCTGTCAACGTATCCGAGGTCCTGAGGAATAGCACGGTTGAAGATGAAGCGACCGAGAGTACCGCGAACACGCTCTGTTCTCTCTTCGCCGCCTATCTCCTTGGTCATGCGGATCTCAATGGGAGCATGGAGTCCGAGCACGCCGTTTTCGTAAGCCATCATAGCCTCGTTGAAGTCACGGAAGCATCTGGGATGATCGGGATCTCCTGTGTCACCGGGCTCGCCGGGCTTGTCAAGTGTGAGATAGAAGGAACCAAGTACCATGTCCTGAGACGGAACAGCGATCGCACGGCCGTCAACAGGCTTCAGGAGGTTGTTTGCGGAGAGCATCAGGAAACGAGCTTCTGCCTGAGCTTCTGCAGACAGAGGAACGTGTACAGGCATCTGGTCACCGTCGAAGTCGGCGTTGAAGGC
>JAGBGV010000311.1 GCA_017935805.1 Clostridia bacterium
CGGTTGAGCAAAGCAGAATGGAAAAATTGTGGCTCTATTACCACCCCCCACACAAAAAACGCCCCGTAAAGGAGCGTTTAATTTATTAAATTAAGCCGGCGGATGCCGCAGAAGGATGTTATCCTTCCTTCTTCTCAGGTACGATAAGTCCGTATGCACCTGCGTTTCTCTTGTAAACAATGCAGGTGTCTCCAGTGTCCGCGTCAGCGAAAACATAGAACGCGTGACCGAGAAGATTCATCTGGAGTATTGCCTCCTCAGGTGTCATTGGCTTGAGCGGGAAGGATTTCGTTCTGATATCGAACTCGCCTTCCTCTTCAATCACAGCCTCTCCCTGCTCCACCATTGCAGCTTCAGCCGCCGCAAAGGATGATTTCATGCGCTTTTCAAGTCTGGTCTTGTTCTTGCGGATCTGTCCTTCGATCACGTCAATGCAGCGCGCCAGGGATGTTCTGAAATCTGCCGAGCTTTCCTCTGCCCGGAAGAGAGTTCCTACAACTGAGATGGTAATCTCCATGCACTCATTGTCGCGCACCCGTCTGCAGGTCACCGTAGCGTCGGCGCCTCTCGGGAAGAACTTGTCGAACTTCGAAACCTTTTTGGTAATGAGTTCTTTCAGGTCGTCAGTTACGTGTACTTGTCTGCCGATAATGTTAATGTTCATAGTTGTACCACCTTTTCTGAATTTGCCGGAGCCGGATCGTGGTGTACTTTCCTCTCCGGCACTATTATTATACCATATGACACAATAATAAAAAATATATATTTTGTGAATTTTTTACATCAGATGGGCGATTTTTCGTTAATAATATGGGCGTTTGTACTATTTTTAGTAAATCGTTAAACAATTGTGGTGGAATATACACTTAAAAATCCCGCAAAAACCGACAATTTATAGTGAAATTTGTCGAGAGTTTATGCATTGTATTGAGTAATTATTCACGGTTTGTTGATAAGTCACAGAAAGTTTTGCGGATGAATACAAACAATTTGTGCAGTATTTATTTGACACTTTTTCCGCTTCGTGATATAATGTTAATGTGATGAAGTACCCATCACGGAATAATACTCGCAAAAGATTACAATAATATACTGTATATTTTCATTAATCGGAGGCTCAAAATGAGGGAAAAACTAAATTGCTGTGTTGTTGGCGCTACCGGTATGGTAGGTCAGAGATTCCTTACCCTTCTTGAAAATCATCCTTACTTCACCGTGACAGGCGTTGCCGCAAGCAGCCGTTCCGCAGGCCGTCCTTACAAGGAGGTCGTTGAGGGCCGCTGGAAAATGAGCACAGCTATTCCCGAGGCTGTGGCTGACATGATCATCATGGACGCCGCTAATATCGAAGAGGTCGGCTCTAAGTGCGACTTCATCTTCTGCGCTGTTGATATGCCCAAGGACGAGATCAAGGCTCTTGAGGAAGCATACGCGAAGGCTGAGATCCCTGTTATCTCCAATAACTCCGCTAACCGCTGGACAAGTGACGTGCCCATGGTTATCCCGGAGATCAATGCTGACCACCTTGAAGTTATCGAAAGTCAGCGCAAGCGCCTCGGCACAAAGAGAGGCTTCATTGCAGTTAAGCCCAACTGCTCTATCCAGAGCTATGTTCCTGCCCTTACACCCCTTCGCAAGTACGGTATCAAGCAGATCCTTGTAACTACTTACCAGGCTATCTCCGGTGCCGGCAAGAACTTCGAGACATGGCCCGAGATGGTGGATAA
>JAGBGV010000312.1 GCA_017935805.1 Clostridia bacterium
AAGGCTAATATTGACATAAAGTGCAGCTTGAACTTGTTCGAAGCGGACAGTCGAGCAACGATACGAAGTATCGTAACCTGTCCCTACCGTCAGTCGGGACGGTTGAGCAAAGCGGCAAGGGTGATGTGTAGTTTGAGCATGTTCGATGCGGCGGGAGATAAACCCCTGCCCTACAGTTGGTTGGGGTGGTGGGGCAATTGAGCAAAGCACCAAAAACTCACCAAAACAAAATTTTTCTTTATTTATATTAAAATAATGTAGATTATTTCACCACTTTGTGCTATAATATACCTTACAGTACAATTATCATGGGTCAGTATACGTAAATAAGAACGAAAGATAAAAGAAAGGCTGACAACTCACATGAGCAAAAACAGCAAAGATAAAAACGATCTTCGGAGAATACGCCAGGAGACCGGCATTGCCTGCACTGTCAGCGGAGCGGTGTTCCTCGGTGCATTTGCCGCACTAAGCGCGCTTACAAAAATAAATACCATCGCTATCGGCATTGTCCTGTTCCTGCTCCACGCCGGAGTGTGCGTAGGTGCCTATTTCCTGTTCGAGAAAAAAGCGCGAGCAGTTGCAGTTGACGAAAAGCTTGCTCCCGTTATGGGCCGCATTATGTTTGACGCGGTCGTGAAAATGAACAACCCCGTGTTTATCTGCGACTCATCCGAGCGTGTTATCTGGTTCAACCAGGCAATGGAAGCGCTGTACCCCGAAAAGGGCAGACTGTACGGCAATACGATCACCTCCCTCTGCGGCATAACACTCACCGACATCAGAAACGACCGCAGTAACGCAGGCGCAAGATTCGAGATAGGCAGCCGTTCATTCTGCGCAAAATACAACCACATCAAAACCGAAGACGACGACTTTGCGTTGATCATCACCTCGGAGACTACAGAGCTTGACGCCCTGAACGAGAAAATAGCAGGAGACGAAGCAGTTGTTTGCTACATCATCATCGACAACCTTGGTGAAATGATGCAGTATGACAGCGAGCAGTACCGCCCCGCATCCTCAAAGATCGACGAGATACTCCGTTCCTGGGCTGATGAGTACGGCGGCATCCTCAAGGAATACGAGCGCGACAAATATCTGTTCATTACCGAAAACAGAGCTCTCCACGAGATGATAATTCAGAAATTCGACATTCTCGACCGAGTTCGCGGCGTGACAGTCGGCGACACCAATCTTCCTCTGACGATCTCGATGGGCGTTTCCGCTATCCACGGCACCTTTGAGGAAAAGGAAAGAGCAGCTCACGCGGCACTTGATATGGCACTCCAGCGCGGCGGTGACCAGGCAGCTGTCAAGAGTGACGATTCAATGGAATTCTTCGGCGGCGTAACAAAGACTGTTCAGAAACGCACCAATGTCCGGGCAAGAGTTGTGTCAAACGCGCTGATGGCGGCAATGAAGCAGGCATCCAACGTGCTGATCATGGGCCACAAATACGCGGACTTTGACGCATTTGGCTCCTGCGTGGGACTTGCTAAGCTGGCAATGTTCTGCGGTGCGAAGGTAAATGTGATAATTGATCCTGCGGACAGAAATCTCCTGGGCTGCAGACAGCTTCTCGCGAACGAAGCAGAATTCAGCGGCGTGTTCATCGATGCATCCCGCGGTCTCGACCTTCTTGAAACGGGCACGCTGGTCATCATGTCCGACGTGAATAATATAAAGATCGCGGAAGAGCCGGAGCTTGCCAACCGCACAGACAACCTTGCAGTAATCGACCACCACAGAAAGGTGTCCGAATTCGAGCGCGAGCCTGATGTTGAATACATCGAGCCCTCCGCTTCCGCTGCCTGTGAGCTTGTTGCGGAAATGCTTGAGCAGGTGCTTCAGAAGGACGACCTTTCAGCAGCCGTTGCAAGCGTTATGCTGGCAGGTATCACCCTCGACACGAAGCAGTTCACCAAGAACACCGGTACTCGCACGTTCTCTGCGGCGATGTATCTCCGTGACAGAGGAGCCGACCCCACAGCGGTGCGCGCCCTGTTCAGAGAAAGCTTCGACGACTATAAGCGCGAAGCGAGATTCCGCGGAAATGTTGAAATTTACCGTGGCGTGTGCGCTATCACCATAGTTGACGATATCAACGAAACAGACGGCGGATACAGAATAATCGCGGCAAAGGCGGCTGACAATCTTTTGATGGTCGACGGGGTCAAGGCTTCCTTCGCGGTGACAAAGCTCGGCGAGGTGGTGCACATCTCCGCCCGTTCAGCAGGAGGCATCAACGTACAGCTGATCATGGAGGAAATGGGTGGCGGCGGTCACTTTGACGGTGCGGCGGCTCAGATACGCGAGCAGACCATGGACGAGATCATCCAGTCACTCAAGCGCGCCATTGATAAGATAATAGGATAAAAAAGAATAAATACTTTTCGAACCATAGTGAGAAAAGTTACCACAACTTTTGCGAAGCAAAAATATCACTTTCACGAAGTGAAAATATCACTTGCCGTAAGGCAAATATCACTGCCGTAAGGCAATATCACTACCGTAAGGCAATTACTGGAGGAAAATACAATGAAAGTAGTACTTTTACAGGACGTTAAAGGACAGGGCAAGAAGGACGAGCTCATCAACGTTTCCGACGGATACGCTCGCAACTTCCTCTTCCCGAAGAAATTAGCCGTTGAAGCAGACGCAAAGATCCTCAACGACATAAAGAACAAGGAAGCGGCAAGACTCCGCAAGATCGAGCTTGAAAAGGCTGCTGCAAGAGAAACTGCCGAAAAGCTTCAGGCACTTGTTGTAAAGATCAAGATCCAGCAGGGTAACGACGGCAAGTTCTACGGCTCCGTTACCACAAAGGACATCGCGGAAGGTCTTCTCGCACAGCATAAGATCGAGATCGACAAGCGCAAGATCGTTATGCAGAACCCCATCAAGGCATACGGCAGCTACTCAGTTGACGTAAAGCTGTACCCCGAGATCGCCGGCAAGATCAACGTGCTCGTTTGTGAGTGAGTCAATGTTAGCCTGATCCTGTCATCCTGAGCGAAGTACATAGTACGTAGCCGAAGGATCTAATAGAGATTCTTCGACTTCACACTCCGTGTTACGCTCAGAATGACAAAGTGTAACTTTTTAATACAATTACTTTTCGAACCAAAGTGAGAAAAGTTACAACAACTTTCACAAAGTGAATACATCACTGCGAAGCAACATCACTCGACGAGGTCGAACATCACTTTCACGAAGTGAATACATCACTTTTCACAATTGGAGTTCATAATGAATACGAACTTTGACACAATCGAGCGGCGAATGCCCTTCTCTCTCGAGGCGGAGCAGTCCCTTCTCGGCTCAATTTTGATAGACCCATCCTGCATGGATAATCTTGCGGCAGTGATCGGCGCTGATGACTTCTATCTCCCCGAGCACTCGGAGATCTTCTCCGCAATGCAGTCCATGTACCTCAAATCCAAAAATATCGACGTGGTAACACTGATCGAGGAGCTTGTGCAGAGCGGTACATATGACGAGGCAGGCGGAAGAGAATACTTAAAGCTTGTTGCACAGGCTGTACCTGCCGCTGTAAATGCACTTGACTACGCAAAGATCGTCCGCGACAAGGCGATTCTCCGTCAGCTGGTAGAGGCAGGCGAGGATATCGCGGAAGCGGCATATGCGGGAGACGACGAAACAGAAGCACTTCTTGAATACGCCGAGGGCAAGGTATTCCGCATCGCTGAAGGCAGAGAGAACAAGAACTTTGTACACATCCGCGACGCACTTGTTCAGGTGTATGACCGACTGACAAAGCTGTCACAGGATCCCGAGGCACTTCGAGGCACTCCCACAGGATTCACTGCACTTGACAACGTGATCGTGGGCATGGGTGACTCTGACCTTGTGCTAATCGGTGCCCGTCCCGGTATGGGTAAGACCTCCTTTGCAATGAACATCGCAACAGAGGCGGCAATCAAAACGAAAAAGACAGTCTGCGTGTTCTCTCTGGAGATGTCAGCGGAGCAGCTTGCTAACCGTATGCTCTCAAGTGAGGCGCAGATCGACAGCTATAAGATGCGCTCCGGCGAGCTCAGCGGTGACGATTGGAAAGCCATCGCCCATGCATCATCCCGTCTTTCGGAAACTGATATCCTCATCGACGACACTCCCGGCATCTCCGTCACAGCTATGAAATCCAAGCTGCGCCGAGTAAAGAATCTGGGTCTTGTGCTCATCGACTATCTCCAGCTCATGCAGGGCGACCGCCACACAGACAACCGCGTGCAGGAGGTCGGTGACATATCAAGAGGACTGAAGCTTCTGGCGAAAGAGCTTGGCGTGCCGGTGGTTTGCTGTGCACAGCTGTCCCGTGGTCCCGAAAGCCGTGTGGACAAGCGCCCCATGCTGTCCGACCTTCGTGACTCCGGTGCCATCGAGCAGGACGCGGATATCGTAATGTTCCTCTACCGTGACGAATACTACAAGGATGAGGTAGTGGATCAGTCCGTTGCCGAGGTCATCGTTGCGAAAAACCGTCACGGCTCACTTGACAAAGTAAAGCTGGGCTGGATCGGACGCTACACCAAGTTCACCAATCTTGCAAGAGAAGCCGGCGAATAACGCCTTATATATAATAATGAAGATTTTAGATAAAATCAGCTCTCCCGAGGACGTAAAGCAGCTTGACATGAGTGAGCTCTGCACCCTCGCGGGAGAGATTCGTGAAAAGATAATAGAAACAGCGGCGTCGGGCGGCGGTCATCTTGCTTCCAATCTTGGAATCACAGATGCGACTGTAGCTCTGCACCGCGTCTTTTCATGCCCGGACGACTCCATCGTGTTCGACGTGGGTCATCAGGCATATGCTCACAAGCTGCTCACGGGCAGAGCGACGGATTTTCACACTCTCAGACAAGCGGGCGGTATCTCCGGATTCACCAACCGAGGAGAAAGCAAGTTCGATACGGTGACTGCAGGTCATTCGGGCACTTCTCTCTCAACTGCTGTGGGTATAGCCGAGGCAAACCGACTTGCAGGCAGAGACAACTGGGCTGTGGCAGTCATTGGCGACGGCTCATTTACAAACGGCATGGTGTTCGAGGCACTTCAGCAGCTTTCAGGGTCTGATCTGCGGCTGGTAATTCTGCTCAACGACAACGAAATGTCAATTTCCAAGAACGTGGGCGGTTTTTCCCGATATTTGTCCACCATCCGTACATCTGAAGGATATTTCACCTTCAAAATGCGTCTGAACAAGCTACTGCGCTCCATTCCCCTGATCGGCGAAGCGGTAGCTGTGGGCGCATATCGTATAAAGGAGTTCATGAAGCGACTTTTCGGTGCGCAGACATGGTTTGAGGCGCTGGGACTTGAATACATCGGTCCGGTGGACGGCAATGACATCAAAAAAACGGTAGCCGTCCTTGAAGAAGCAAAGTTCATGAGCTGCCCCGTTATCGTCCATATTAAAACGAAAAAAGGTCTCGGATATTCACCTGCCGAGGAGCATCCCGAGAAATATCACAGCACAGGCGGCTTCCGACTTGACGGCGAGGATATGCCACGAGAGAAAAAGCGCACTTTCACAGACGAGCTCTCCGACTGCTTGTGCGATCTCGCAGAGCAGGACCCGGGAATTGTGGGAATCACCGCGGCAATGACTGACGGATGCGGACTTGGGGAATTCTCGAAGAAGTATCCCGAGCGTTTCTTTGACGTGGGAATTGCCGAGGAGCACGCAGTCACAACAGCGGCTGGCCTCGCGATCGGCGGCAAAAAGGACGGAATCACTCCCGCCCTCGTGTTGTACTCCACCTTCTCACAGCGAGTTTTCGACCAGCTTTGGCATGATATTTCCCTGCAGAGAGATGTGCACGTTATGCTAATGCTCAGCCACAGCGGACTTGTTCCGGGAGACGGCGTAACGCATCAGGGCATTTACGACGTGCCGCTTCTGACAGCTATCCCCGGTACAACGGTATACTCCCCCGATGATTTTGCCGCATTCCGACAGTCGGTAAAGGAGGCATACAAGGGCGAGGGGCTCTGCGTTGTTCGCTATCCCAAGTCCGGTGAAGCGAAATATGATACGGAATTTGAGGATCACGGCACATGGAAAGCCGCAGGATGTGGCAAAACAGTAGTCGTCACCTACGGCAGAGTGGCGGAAAACGTGGCAAAAGCGGCTCTCGAGGCTGAAGCTGACTTCACCCTTGTTGTTCTGCGCAGGATATATCCCCTGCCCGAGGACGAAGAGTTCAAGGGGCTTATAAATTCCGCCGAGCGAGTGCTGTTTATTGAGGAAGGCGTTCGCAGCGGCGGCATCGGTGAGCATCTTGCATCCGCCGACTGGGTAGAGAAAAAGGTGAAGATCCGTGCGATCACCGATCCCTTCATCCCCCACGGAGACATAAATCATCTGATGAAGCATGCCGAGCTGGATGCAGATAGCCTCTCGGAATGGATAAAAGAATAAAAAATCAGGGTGTAGCTTTAGTCAAGCCAAAGCTGCACCCATTTTGTTTTGTTTAGATTGAGTGAAAAGATTCTTCGAGGTCAGAATGACAAGCAAACGCTTTATTTTGTCATCCTGAGTGTAGCGTAGCGGAATCGAAGGATCTCAAATAGATTCT
>JAGBGV010000313.1 GCA_017935805.1 Clostridia bacterium
AGCGCTCCAACGGCGGTTTTTTTATTTGGTTATGCCTTAACTTCTGCTTCGTTGCGCTTTGCAAAATCCGCTTTTTCTCTTGCGATCTTGTATATCTCCTCAGTAGCAAAGCTCAATTTGGTTATCGCATCACGCTTTGAGAGATACAGCCAGTAGCTCTCATCGGGAGTCGAGATATCCACACAGTCACCGCGTCCGAGATAGTCGTACTCGATATGCATACTGTAAAGCTCGAGAGGTTTTTTCTCAACAACAGTCGGCTCACCGTAAGCGGTACACTCGATCCGTGTTCCCTCTGGGGTTTGGATCAGCTTGCCTTCACCGTGCTTGAAGAAACGGTACCAGCTGGGAAGTGTCTGCACCTGAACGGTGTCTTCGAAGTAGTACGTGCCATCTTCGATTTCTTTACGTACACACTCTCTTTCCCAATTTGACCAGTCAGGGATGTGAGCAAATTCTGTTTCTCCCTCAGTTGCAGCCAATCTTCCGTATTCATCCTGACGCCACTTTTTACCGCAAGCGTTGCACCACAGGGTATCTCCTGCAGAGTCTGTCTGGTGCTCCGCTCCGCAGGCAGGACATTTGTAAAGGAGGCAGTGCAGACCCTTTGCGCGGTCGGGATGGTCGATCACTACCTTGTTCTCATACTGCCAGCGGTAGTCATCGTAAATAAATGCTTCATCAATTCGGCGGTTCACTTCCTCCGCTGTGATGGTCTTAACCTCGTCAGCCTTAACGATGGGGAACATATCTGCCTCGACCTTGATGCCCTTGTTCTTTTTGTTCCACTGTGGGCTTGTGACAAAGTTTCCTTTCAGCTTCAACATAACGCATGGCACCTTCATCATCTTAACAAGGTTGCCAAGTGCGTCGGGCATAAACGAAGTGCATCCGTCAAGGGAATAACGTGTTTCAGGGAAAATGCAGAAAATATGTTTAAGCTCGTGCAGACAGTACTTTATATTGCGGATCAGGTTAATGTCAGTTGTAAACTTACGCTTACCGAGTACGCCGAGTGAATACATTACGGGGAAAGTATATGTATTGAAGCCCTCAAGTGACATTACATTGTTTACAGGATAAGGGTGTGTGGCCTTCAACATCATATTGAGATCAACGAGAGATGAATGATTCACAAGCAGGATGTAGGGCTTATCCTCTATACCTTCCATGTTGTGCTTGCGGATGACAGCTCCACGCTTTTTCAAATCAGGGAAGCTGAGTATTCCCTTTGCAACGGGGGAGAGCCATGCGTGCTTGATGGGTCGTCTTCTAAAGTCAAATCTTTTCACCTTGTCCTTTTGCTTCATGCTTACCTCTTTATTTCGATAAAATAATTTAATTTTTTTAACTATTTAGATTATAGCATACATTTCGGGAAATGTATATAGGAAACCGAAATAATATTTCTGGAAAAACAAAACTGAAAATTATCCTGTCTTTTCTGTATAAAACTTCGAAGCATGGCAAAAATAATGACGAAGCAAATCTAATATTCATTAAACAACAAAGGAAGGATAATTATGTATAACTCCATTACAAAGAAACAAAATCGAATCTTGATCGTATCCCTGGTGGTTATTCTTGCCGCAGCTACCGTACTTGTGGCAGTCACAGGAAGTGCAAACAAAAAGTCAAAGAAGCCAAGTGAGCCGCCTATTGACGGAGTAAACGAAACAAGCGGAAATAACAATGTTCCCGAAACCGTAGGAAGAGATACACCTGTTCCCGGCGACAAGAGCAATGCAGGCATTACAGAAACTACAGACATCGGCGGCGAGCCCGAGACAGAAGCGAGCGCAGATCTTCCCGACGACAAGGAAGTATCAGCAGTTCAGCAGAACACCGACGTGCTTCCTACCTTCTCTGCGCCTGTTGACAGCCTTGTACTGAAGGGATTTTCCATTGATGTTCCTGTTTTCTCTTATACAATGAACGACTACCGCACACATGGCGGCCTTGATTTCGCTTGTTCTCCCGGCACACCCGTTCTTGCAGCAGCTGACGGCACTATATGCGAGATCGCCCGTGATCCTATGATGGGTGTAACGGTTGCAGTTCAGCACACAGGCGGAGCTGTAACAAAGTATAAGGGCATGAGTGAGGACTCCATGGATCTTTGCAAGGTAGGTGACACAGTTAAGCGCGGTCAGGTTATCGGCGCGTCCGGCGATACTGCACTTATCGAGAGTGCCGAGGAAAGTCACTTACACTTTGAACTTTACGTTAACGGAGAAGCAGAAGATCCCGCGGAATATATGACCGTGTCCTATCTCTCGGATATGGCTGAGGATTGAAGCAAAAGGTATTAATCAAATATGAAAAGGAAACGTCATGGGGCGTTTTCTTTTTTTCTGTGGTGAGGCTGACTTCATTTGCATAATATTTACAAATCTAATTTTTACGTCCGTATTGATTATGTCAGCCGTGTATGATAAAATATTTCTGTAAATGTCGGATAATACCGAAAGGACAACTGCATGACAAAAAGAACCGTCTTGATCATAGGCTTTCTCATTGCCATAATACTGACTTTCACCCTCTCGGGTTGCAATAAAGATTTTGACGTAACAAATAATGAAATGACAGCAGATCCCGGAAGCACAAATCTTGTGGGTATCATCAACCCCGATTCCGAAATTCGCGGAGTATGGATCGCTTCAACCTATAATATCGACTATCCCTCAAGGACTGATCTGTCTGCTGACCAGTTAAAAGCAGAGCTTGACGCGATACTTGATACCTGTTCTGAAGTTGGGCTGAACACAATCTTCTTCCAGGTGCGTCCTACAGCAGATGCTCTGTATGACAGCGATATCTTCCCTGTTTCTTCCGTGATGAATACAAACGGCAAGCTGGTTTTCGATCCCCTTGAATACCTTGTTAACGAAGGACACCGCCGCAATATCTACATCCACGCATGGGTAAATCCTCTGCGCATCACAATGAACTCTCATGATCTTGATGCCCTGCCCGAAATGAGCCCTGCAAAGAAAAATCCTGATTGGGTTGTTCCCTACGACGACGGAAAGCTCTACTTCAATGCGGGAATCCCCGAGGTATGGCAGCTTGTGGCGGACGGAGTAGAGGAGATAGTCAGAAAATACGACGTTGACGGTGTGGTATTTGATGATTACTTCTATCCTTATCCGGTATATGATGATGCCGGTGCGAAGATCGAGTTCGACGACTCTGAGGAATACGAAAAATACGGTGCCGGATATGACAACATAGGCGACTGGCGACGTGACAACATAAATAAAATGGTGAAGCTCTGCTATGATACAGTACACGCCACAGACCCAGAGTGCGTTTTCGGCATATCTCCCTTTGG
>JAGBGV010000314.1 GCA_017935805.1 Clostridia bacterium
AATAGGTTCGACAGCAGCTACATAGTCTAAGTTTTCCGTTCTCATGACGAATTTTATAACATCTCCGCCTGCTCCGCAACCAAAGCAGTAGAAGCTCTGCGTTCCCGGATAAACCGTAAATGACGGTGTTTTTTCACTGTGGAATGGGCAAAGACCTTTAAGATTCGAGCCTGCCCTCTTCAGCGTTACATAGGAAGAGATTACAGTCTCAATATCGCAGCGATATCTGATATCTTCAATTACACTTGCAGGTATCATGTGCTCTCCTCCTTTGTTTTATTATTACAGTTCCATTGGTGTTTCCCAGACGTGAGGAATAAACAGATCCTTGTAAAGATCAATGGCGTATCTATCGGTCATTCCCGAGATATAGTCGCACACGCATCTCTCGACGGATTCGTTTCTTGTGTTATTGTAATACAAGGCAGGCATCTTCTTCGGATACTTCACGAAGTAATCAAACAGATTTTTTAGAAGCTCCATTGCCTTGACTTCCTCGCGCTTTGCCTTGGGATTGTAATATACATTATCAAAGAGGAATTTACGCAGCTCGTTAGTCGCTTTGCCAACCTCTTCAGTCATTTTTATCTCATTTGAGTCACGGCTCGCTTCAATTACAGAGGACACCATAGTGTTGACACGCTCGCTGTGACCTCTGCCGAGAACATCAAGCAGATGCTTGGGAATATCGTCCAGTGTAATAATGCCACCGCGTATTGAGTCATCAATATCGTGGTTAATGTAGGCTATTCTATCTGCATACATAATAATTACGCCCTCAAGCGTGGATGCAAGGTGGCTTCCCGTGTGATTAACGATACCGTCGCGCACCTCCCAAGTGAGGTTTAAGCCACGTCCGTCCTTCTCCAGCTTTTCAACCACACGCAGGCTCTGCTTGTAGTGGGTAAAGTCTGATGAGTAGCACATCTGCATAACAACTTCGCCTGCGTGACCAAATGGTGTGTGTCCAAGGTCATGACCAAGGGCTGCCGCCTCGCACAGGTCCTCATTAAGCATTAGTGCCCTAGCAATAATTCGTGCGATCTGCGTTACCTCAAGGGTGTGAGTCAGACGTGTTCTGTAATGCTCGTCCGATGGGAACAGGAAAACCTGTGTCTTGTGCATCAGTCTGCGGAATGATTTAGAGTGAAGTATTCTGTCACGGTCGCGCTGAAACTCTGTACGGTTTACGCACTCTGTGACAGGAAAATCTCGTCCGCGTGTATTCTCACACAGGAACGCATAAGGTGAGAGTGTCTGTCTCTCGCGTTCGTAGAATATTTCGCGTACAGTCTTTATTTCATTTGCCATCTGCGTTCCTCCTTATGGTTGTGATTAATTTTTGATGTATATTATTCGAAGCTTTTGATGTCAATAATTGAGCTGATGAGCGGAAAATCGTAGCAAGGAATGCGAAGTATGTAGGTAGTATCATCTGCTGTAAATAATACCTCATAGTAATCCTTCAGTCTGTAATATCCGCTTCCGTCTCTTTCGATATTATATTTTCTGTACTGACCTTCAAAAAACTCTTCTTCCTTGAACCAATAGTCGATTGCGATCTCTTTTTCTATCTTTCTGTAACCAAGAATCGAAGACCCGGGAATTATCACTGAAATATTCAAGTCTGACACACCAAGGTTACCGCCGTCCGACCACACACGGAAAAGCTCATTTTCATATGGCGGCTCTCCACGGTAATTTTCCCGAACATTTTCGACCCCAGACGTAATCAACTCCATCTCTGTAAAATTCTCCGGAATGCCAAGCTCGGCATTGATCATCCTTTGAATATTCTGCTCTTCGTCCCAAAATTGTCTTTCATAATCTGGGTTTGAATATTTCCGTTCTGTCAGCTTAATTAACAGAAACGGAATAGCAGAGATGAGCATAACCGCTACTCCTGCAATGATCATGTACAGTCCTTCTGACGAGGCACCTTGATCTGTCGAACCGGTATAACAGGAGATGCCATACAACAGCAAAAAGAAACTCATCAGCAGCGGCAAAGCAGATACTAAATACAGATACTTTGTGGGGGAAGAATGAAAATAGAAGTTGAGTCTTTCGCGTTGTCTTTTCTTCAGAAGCTTTGAGAGCTTATCAGATATTTTATTCTTTACAAAAGGAAGTTCATAATTTGTATTGCTATTCTTGCTTTTGCTCGAAGAATCCGAAAACAAATATACTTCTCTCATAACCAGTTATCCTTTAGCTATAATTCAGCATTTATAATATACGCAAGAAATCTCTTTTTTTCTTTTTTCGACTTTTTAGCCTATTCTTGAAGCTCTTTCCTCAAATCCCAACAGTTCTACCCCGCCCTTGCCGTATGTCAGCTCTGATACTGTTGTCGGGATAAGCTCCATGCGCGCTTTTTCTATTGCCGCGATGACAGTTACACCTTCACCGAAGTCAACATGATCCTCTTCTGCGTTTATCCTGCCAAGCGCAACAGTAAGCTTCTGATAATCAGAGTAAGTAACATCGATCTTGTAGACAGCGTAATCTTCAAATGATGCAAACCCTGCTTCGTCTATTGCCTGCTTTGCTGATGCAGAATAAGCGCGCACAAGGCCTCCGGCGCCAAGCAGAATACCGCCGAAATAACGGGTAACAACAACGCACAAGTCTGTCGCTCCCGACATTTTCAGCACGTTCAGCACCGGCATACCTGCTGTTCCCTGAGGCTCGCCGTCGTCGGAATAGCGCGCGATGCTGTTTTCGGAGAGCAGATATGCATAAACATTGTGACGCGCATCGTGATATTCTTTTTTCTTCGCATCAATAAACGCCCGCGCTTCTTCTTCCGAGCTTATCGGAGTTGCATGACCGATAAATATGGACTTTCGCTCCTCCATTTCAACGGAAACGGTACTTGCAAGGGTGATTCGCTTCTCGACTTTTACGATATCGTTTGTTTCTTTTTTCTTCATTATGTCTTACTCTTCAATAATATACTTCTTTATCTTTGCATACAGCTTGTCATCAACTACGCATTTGCAATAGATGCCGTCCTCACGGTAATCCATGTCGACATCATCTGCGTCCTTGTAGATAAGTCCTGTAACGGCACCGTCTGACGGAGGTATAAGCAGTGTTACACGGTGCTTACCGCTTGTCGCCATTCGCTCGATAACCTCAACAAGAGTGTTGCATCCCGCGCCTGTTTTAGCGGAAATGAACACTACCTCTGTGTTGGAGTTCGCCGCAAGTGTTTTCATATGGATAAGCGCGTCTCTGTCTGTGCAAGCGTCACATTTGTTGAACACGTACACAGTAGGCTTGCCCGATGCTCCCAGCTCTTCAAGCAGGTCTGTTGTCACTTTAGTTTGGCTGATAAACTCCGGGTCAGATGAGTCCACCACGATAAGCAGCATATCAGAGTACACCGCTTCGTCAAGAGTGGATTTGAATGCCTTGATAAGATGATGAGGCAGATTGCGGATAAATCCTACGGTGTCGGTGAGCAGCAGCTTTGTGCCGTTTGGCGTAGTAAACTGACGCGTAGTCGGGTCAAGAGTTGCAAATAGCTTGTTTTCCGCAAGGATACCTGCACCTGTCAGATAGTTGAGCAATGTGCTCTTACCCGCGTTGGTGTATCCGACAATACCGCATTTGGTTATACCTGATCTGTCACGCTGACTTCGCATTACAAGGCGGTTCTGCTCTACCTTTTCAAGTTCTTTTTCAAGTGCGGTTATCTTTTCGCGCACACGTCTTCGGTCTATCTCCAGCTTTGTTTCACCGGGACCCCTTGTAC